>NZ_SRHQ01000034.1:0-40098 GCF_004683995.1 Methylorubrum sp. Q1
CCCCGACACCGCCGTAGCGGTGAGGAGAGCAATGGCTAGAGCGCGCATTCAGGCCGCCTGACGGTTTTTCTCATCGGGGTGGGTAGCCGAAACCGGTCAAGCTGTCCGTGGCGAGGCCGCCACACCGGGCCGGGGAGCACCGAGCGGGGACGCCTTTCCCCGTAGCCCACACGGATCCCGCCCTCATCGGGGACGCGGATCGATCGAATCGAAGGCAGGGGGAGAAAGGGCAGAGGATGGTCCCGACGCCGAAATCCACTACCTGTCTGCGTCCGGCCAAGCCGGCGCCGCCCCATCCACGACGGGGCAGGGCGTCCGGCGCAGGCCCGCATCGCTCTTTCAAGGCGTTGGATGCAAGGCGTTGGATGACCGCTTCCCGATCCTCTGCCCCGACCGTCCTCGTGGTGATGGGCGTCTCGGGCTCCGGCAAGAGCACGGTGGCCGCGCTGCTGGCCGAGCGGCTCGGCTGGATCTTCGCCGACGGCGACGATTTCCACACGCCCGAGAACATTGCCCGGATGCATGACGGGCTCCCGCTCGACGACGCGGCGCGTCAGCCCTGGCTCGGTCGCATCCGTGCCTGGATCGACGCGCGAATCGCGGCCGGAGAGAACGCCGTGGTCGCCTGCTCGGCCCTCAAGCGGGCCTACCGCCGGGCCCTGATCGGCGATCCCCAGCGGGTGCGCATCGTCTTCCTCGACGGGAGCCGGGCGGTCATCCAGGACCGGATCCGGGCGCGGCACGGCCATTTCATGCCGGCCTCGCTCCTCGACAGCCAGTTCGCCGCCCTCGAACCACCCGGCGCGGAGGAAGACCCGATCACCGTCGGCATCGAGGAGGGGCCCGACGCCATCGTCGCGGCGGTCGCCACCCGGCTCGACATCCCCGCGGGCGACATCTGCGCATAGGAGAGAGTATGGCCATCGCCCTCGTCGTCTCCGACGTCGACGGAACGCTCGTTACCGACGACAAGCGGCTCACGCCGGCTGCGATCGAGGCGGTGCGGCGGCTCGGCTCCGCCGGGATCGGCTTCACCCTGGCCTCAAGCCGCCCGCCGGCCGGCCTGCGCCACCTCGCCGAGGCGCTCGATCTGCGGCTGCCGCTGGGCGCCTTCAACGGCAGCACCGTCTGTACGCCCGATCTCCGGCCGATCTCGGAGCGGCTGATCCCCGAATCGGTCGCCCGCGAGGCGGCCGCGCGCCTCGACGCGGCCGGGATCGACCTCTGGGTGTTCGCGGACAGCGCCTGGAACCTGCGCGACGACCAAGCCCCCTATACCGACCTCGAGCGCCGCACCTTGCAGACCGAGCCGAGCGTCGTGCCGGACCTGTCGCCCCTGCTCGGCCGCGCGGCCAAGATCGTCGGCGTGAGCCGCGACCATGCCGGGCTCGCGCGGCTGGAAGAGGCGCTCGCGGCGGAGCTGGACGGGCGGGCCGCCGTGCATCGCTCGCAGCCCTACTACCTCGACGTGACGCCGCCCGGCATCGACAAGGGCAGCTTCGTCGCCGATCTCGGCCGCCAGCTCGGCCTCCCGCGGCAGCGAATCGCTACGCTGGGCGATGCGGCCAACGACATCGCCCTGTTCCGGGAGAGCGGATTGTCGATCGCCATGGGCAACGCCGCCCCCGCGGTCCGGCAGGCGGCCTCCTCGGTGACTCTGGACAACAACGAGGACGGTTTCGCCCGCGCGATCAACCGGTTCGTGTTCGGAGACGCCTGAAATCGGCACGGGCGGCTCGGCGGAGGGCTGTGCCCCATCTGCGACAGGGCCGGCGCCGCGGGCATCGGCATCCGCAGGGATTTGCCCGGACTCCACGTTCCCGCCTCATTTGGCCCCGACCCAGGAGAAACAAACTGAGCCGTAACGAGTGATCCTCGCCCGGCTCCCGCGGCACCCACCCGCTCGAGAGCGGGTCGCCGGCCAACGGGAGACGGAGCGCGGCACCCAAAACGACCGGGTCCCCCATGCGTCTTGTCCTCGCCGCCCTTCTTGCCGCCGCCCCGGCGTCGGCCTTCGCCCAGGAGGCGGCACGGGACAACATCGATGCGCTGATCGCCGAGCAGGCGCGGGCCAACAAGGTGCCCGAGGCGTTCGTCCATCGCGTGGTCAAGCGGGAGAGCAACTACAACGCCCGCGCCAAGGGCGGCTCGGCGCTCGGCCTGATGCAGATCAAGCATGCCACCGCCCGCGGCCTCGGCTATACCGGCGACGCGGCCGGGCTCTACAATCCCGAGACCAACCTGAAATACGGCATCGCCTACCTCGCCGGCGCCTACCGCGCCGCCAAGGGCGATCTGGAACAGGCCTACCGCTACTACAATCGCGGCTACTACTACGCCGCCAAGCGCCTCGGCATCGACGCCACCCCGCCGGATGACGCGGGCACGACGACCGTCGCCACCGCCACGCCGCCCGCCGGCGCGAATGCCCGGTCCGCGAATGGCTTCGACGGCATGTTCGCCCTGCGCGGCAGCGCGCCCGCCGGGGGCGCCCAGCATGCGCTGGCCTACGCCGCGCCGGGCCCCGGCCCGACCGACGCCGTCGAGGTGCCGCTGCCGCCGCGTCGCCCGACCGCTCTCTCCGCCGAGCCTGTGCCGGTCGCGAGCCTGACGCAGCCCACCGCTCCGCAGCCGCAGGCCCCCATCCCGGCGCAGGTCGCTCTCCAGCAAGCCGCCGCCCCGCAGGCTGCCGCAACGCAGGCGATGGCCGCCGTGGACGCCGTCGAGGTGCCGCTGCCGCCGCGCCGCCCCTCCGAGACCGCGCTCGCGGCGATCCCGCGTCCGGCGATCGCCGTCGCGGCGCGCAAACCGGCCGAGCCCGCTCCGATCCTGGAGGCCTCGGCCGCCGCCGTCACGCCTTGACGCGATGGCCTGTCCATAGAGAAGCCGGCACTCTAGCCAGTCGCCGTTCCTGCGGTTATACAGCCCGCCTCGAATCTCCGTTACTCAACGCGGTGCCATCGGCGATCCTCAGACATGAGGATGCCTTGGGCGCCCTTTTTGCCTGAGGTACACTCCCATGGCCGTTCCGAAGCGAAAGACCTCCCCCTCCCGCCGCGGCATGCGCCGCTCGGCCGACGCCCTCAAGGCCCCGACCTATGTCGAGGACAAGGACTCGGGCGAACTGCGCCGTCCGCACCACATCGACCTGAAGACCGGCATGTACCGCGGCCGTCAGGTGCTGAAGGTGAAGTCCGCCGAGGCGTAGGGATACCGCCCGAGCGCCGACCGCCTTTCTCGGGCCGCGACGGCGCGACGGGTGTCCTGCCAGCGATGTGAGGAACCGGCCGTCAGGCCTGTTTTGCGAAGGCCGCATTCCGCGCGTAGAGCGCGGTTGCGGCCTTCGTGCGTTCGAGGCGCGCGGGCCGCAAGGCGGGATCGGCGCTGACGATCAGCTGGGTCAGAAAGCCCGCCAGCGGGCGGCCTCCCCGGATGCGGGGACCGGCGTTGCTGGGCGCTTCGGCAACGAGGGCGCGCGAGGACGAGTCCGGGCGGACGCCATGGTCCTGATCGGCACAATCGGTCTCGAAACGGTCCATTCGCGTCAAACCTCCGGCCTCGCACGCGCTCTCGTGCAAAGCCGGGGCCGACGTTAACCGGATCTTAACGATCTGTCTCGCGCCACCGGAGCACCATCCCGCAAAGCGGCTGCCGGCTCCCGGAAAAGGTGATGCGAAAACAAGAGCCTAGAGCATCGTCCCGGATCTCGTATCCGGGACGATGCTCTAGGCTTGAAAGAGAGCGCGGGCTCGCCGGCCTCGTCCGGCCGGACGCGCGGCAAGCGTCCTTCGGGACGAGGCCCTACTTGCGCGCCAGCGATTCGAGGCGGGCCTGCATCTCCGCCATCTGCTTCTTCAACTCGTCGAGGTCGGTCGGCCCGCTGACGGCGGGCGCAGGAGCAGGGGCGGAGGGCGTGGCGGGCATCGTTCCCGTCGGCGGTCCGCCGGGGCCGAAGCCGCCGGTGAACATCTTCATCGCATCGCCGAAGAAGGTCATGTTGGCCCGCACCTGCTCCTGCAGCGCCTGCTGGAAGGCGGAGGGGCCGAAGCTCTGGGCCATCTTCTCGCGAAGGCCATCCTGATCCTTGGCGAAGTTGGCCATGGAGAATTCGAGGAAGCTCGGCACCATCGTGCGCATGCTGTCGCCGTAGAAGCGGATCAGCTGTCGCAGGAAGGCCACCGGCAGCAGGTTGTCGTCGCCGGCCTTGTTCTCCTGCTCGAAGATGATCTGCGTCAGCACCGAACGGGTGATGTCGTCGCCCGATCGTGCGTCGTAAACGATGAAGTCTTCGCCGTTCTGCACCATCGTCGCGAGGTCTTCGAGCGTGACGTAGGTGGATGTGCCGGTGTGATAGAGCCGGCGATTGGCGTACTTCTTGATGACGGTCTGATGCGCCCTGCCGTTCTCGGCCATCGTTGCGACACCTCCCGCTTCGCTCATGAGTCTGCGCAACGCTCAACGCTCCGCCATGATCGGCTGCCCGCCTGCGCCGGCAGGGCTCTACATTCGTCGGAACCAACCTTAAGGCTTTCGCGACGCGGCGAAAACAGCAATTTATCCCTGTCCCCGTCAAATCCGGCGCAAGCGAGCGCGGCCGTCCGTGCGACGTTCCGCCCATGTTGTCCGTAAGCACGCTTGACTTCGTGAGGTGTGCGCTCTTCATCCGATGAACGGCAGGCCGCGCTCCAGACATTCTGGTCTACCAAATATCGCGCCGCCGAATGAGGAGAACGTCACGATGGCAGCCAGTGAAGATATCGTCATTGTCGGAGCGGCGCGCACGCCGGTCGGCTCGTTCGCCGGCGCCTTCGGTTCCGTGCCGGCCCACGAACTCGGCGCCACGGCGATCAAGGCCGCACTGGAGCGGGCGGGCGTTTCGCCGGACGACGTGGACGAGGTGATCTTCGGCCAGGTGCTCACCGCTGCCGCCGGGCAGAACCCGGCCCGTCAGGCCGCCATCGCCGCGGGCATCCCCGAGAAGGCGACCGCCTGGGGCCTCAATCAGGTCTGCGGCTCGGGCCTGCGCACCGTCGCGGTCGGCATGCAGCAGATCGCCAACGGCGACGCCAAGGTGATCGTGGCCGGCGGCCAGGAATCGATGTCGCTCAGCCCGCACGCCCAGTACCTGCGCGGCGGCCAGAAGATGGGTGATCTCAAGCTCGTCGACACCATGATCAAGGACGGCCTGTGGGACGCCTTCAACGGCTACCACATGGGCCAGACCGCCGAGAACGTCGCCCAGGCCTTCCAGCTCACCCGCGAGCAGCAGGACCAGTTCGCGGTCCGCTCGCAGAACAAGGCCGAGGCCGCCCGCAAGGAAGGCCGCTTCAAGGAAGAGATCGTCCCCGTCACCGTGAAGGGCCGCAAGGGCGACACGGTCGTCGACACCGACGAGTACATCCGCGACGGCGCCACCGTCGAGGCGATGGCCAAGCTGAAGCCCGCCTTCGCCAAGGACGGCACCGTGACCGCGGCCAACGCCTCGGGCCTCAACGACGGCGCCGCCGCGCTGGTGCTGATGTCGGCCTCCGAGGCCGAGCGCCGGGGGATCACGCCGCTCGCCCGGATCGTGTCCTGGGCGACCGCGGGCGTCGATCCGAAGGTGATGGGCACGGGCCCGATCCCGGCCTCGCGCAAGGCTCTGGAGAAGGCCGGCTGGAAGCCTGCCGACCTCGACCTGATCGAGGCGAACGAGGCTTTTGCCGCCCAGGCGCTGGCCGTGAACAAGGACATGGGCTGGGACGACGAGAAGGTGAACGTCAATGGCGGCGCCATCGCCATCGGCCACCCGATCGGTGCCTCCGGCGCCCGCGTCCTCATCACCCTGCTGCACGAGCTGAAGCGCCGCGACGCCAAGAAGGGCCTCGCCACGCTCTGCATCGGCGGTGGCATGGGTGTCGCCATGTGTGTCGAGCGGGTCTGAGCGACCGGCTCCGGGGAGGGCGCTCGACGCCCTCCCCACACCAGACCTCAAGCTGAATTTGACGAAATCAGCTTGAGGGTTTGTGAAATTTAAATGCGATGCGGGCCCGCGGTCGCCCGGATAAACAGGCGGGGATGGCGCGCGGCGCCCCGCCCCCGCGAAGGCGGTGACAGGATCGTTGCCCTGTCCGCCGCACGCCTAGCGGGTGTTTCGCGAACCGGCTTAACAATAACCCGATACGGGACCACGGAGGAAACTATGGCTCAGGAACGCGTCGCCCTCGTCACGGGCGGAACGCGCGGCATCGGTGCCGCGATCTCCAAGCGCCTGAAGGACAAGGGCTACAAGGTCGCCGCCAATTACGGCGGCAACGACGAGGCGGCCAACACCTTCAAGGCCGAGACCGGCATACCGGTGTTCAAGTTCGACGTCGGCGATCTCGCGAGCTGCGAGGCCGGCATCAAGGCGATCGAAGCCGAACTCGGCCCGATCGACATCCTGGTGAACAATGCCGGCATCACCCGCGACGGCGCCTTTCACAAGATGACCTTCGAGAAGTGGCAGGCGGTCATCAAGACCAACCTCGACTCGATGTTTACCTGCACCCGTCCGCTGATCGAGGGAATGCGCTCGCGCAATTTCGGGCGCATCATCATCATTTCGTCGATCAACGGCCAGAAGGGCCAAGCCGGCCAGACCAACTACTCGGCGGCCAAGGCCGGCGTGATCGGCTTCGCCAAGGCACTGGCGCAGGAGAACGCCGCGAAGGGCATCACCGTGAACGTGGTGGCCCCCGGCTACATCGCCACCGAGATGGTGATGGCGGTGCCGGAAGACATCCGCAACAAGATCATCTCGACGATCCCGACCGGCCGCCTCGGCGAGGCCGACGAGATCGCCCACGCGGTCCAGTATCTCGCCAGCGACGAGGCCGGCTTCGTCAACGGCTCGACGTTGACGATCAACGGCGGCCAGCACTTCGTCTGATCGACCGCCAAGCGCCATTCCGTCCGGAGGCCGCCGATCCGCTCAGACGGGTCGGCGGCCTCTGCCGTTTCGCGGCAAGCGTGCTCGCTTGGCCGGAAAAAATACTTTATGCCGCCTGGAAACCTCCACCGATTGCTCTCTGAATGAACCGGCTGTGCTGCGCCTCGCGCTGATCCTGCAGCGGAACCTGCCTCGGCTGGCGGGTCTCGCGACCATCCCGCTGATCCGGGCGGTGTTCCTGCTCGCGCGGATGCTCGGCACCGACCGGGCGAGCACGGCCGGCGGCCGGCTCGCTCGCCTCATCGGCCCGTTCCTGCCCTCGCACCGCACGGCGATGGACAACCTGCGCGCGGCCTATCCGAAGGAGGACGAGCGGCGATTGCGGGCGATCGCAGGGGAGGCGTGGGACAATCTCGGACGCACGGGCGCCGAATACGCTCATCTCGACACGATCTTCGATTACGACCCGGAGAACCTCGCGACCCAGCGCATGGAGGTGCGCGGGCTCGAACAGTTCTTCGCGATCCGCGACGACGGCCGGCCGGGGCTTATTTTTTCGGCCCATCTGGCCAACTGGGAGCTGCCAGCGATCTGCGCGGAGAAGTTCGGGCTCGAGACCACCGCGGTGTTCCGGCCGCCGAACAATCCGGCCGCCGCCCAGCTCGTGCAGGAGGTGCGCCGCAAGACCATGGGGGGCTTGGCGGCCTCCGGTCCCGGCGCCGTCTTCGCGATGCAGGGCGTGGTGGAGCGCGGCGGCCATCTCGGCCAGCTCATCGACCAGCACTTCACCCGCGGCGTCGTGGTGCAGTTCTTCGGCCGGCCAGTGCTGGTCAACCCGCTGCTCGGCAAGCTCGCACGGCACCACGATTGCCCGGTCCACGGCGCGCGCGTGGTGCGCAAGGCCGGCGGGCGCTTCCTGCTCGAACTGACGCCGCCGCTCGACCTGCCCCGCGGCCCCGACGGGCTGATCGAGGTTCAGGGCGCGATGCAGGCGATGACGCGCGTGATCGAGGGCTGGGTGCGCGAGCATCCCGGCCAGTGGCTTTGGATGCACCGCCGCTGGCGGCCCAACATGCTGCCTAAGGCGAAACCCACTGAGGGGCCGCTAGAATCGTCCGCGTCGTGACCGCACCCTGCGTCTAACCGGCGGTCAGGCGTTGGCGCAGGAGCGTCGAGGAGATGCCTGGGGTATAGGGTACGACCGCGCGCATCGCTTCAGGCAAATCGGCGCAATCGGCAAGCTTCGTGGCCAGTTCGGCCTCGTGGGCCGCGCCGAACGCGTAGAGGTCGTAGCCGAACCGCGCCATGAAGGCGCGGTCGATCACGCGGGGACCGTCGGTGACCACTGCATCGACCCAGCGGCAGGCCGCCACGATCTCGACGCGCTCGACCAGGGTGAGAACCGGCGGGCGTCCCTTGTAGGCCGCCACCCGCGCGTCGGGGACGACGCAGACCGTCAGTCGCCCGCCCAGGGCACGGGCCGCGGCGAAGAAGCGGACATGGCCGGGATGGAGCAGATCGACCACGACCTTGGCGTAGACGGACGCGCCCGTCGTTCCCGCTCCGCTCATGCCCGTCGTTCCCGCTCCGCTCATGCCCGTCGTTCCCGCTCCGCTCACACCCGCTGTTCCCGCTCCGCTCACACCCGCTGTTCCCGCTCCGCTCACGCCCGGCCTCCCTCCTTCAGGATTTCGTCCACGGCGGCCGCCACCCGGACGCGGGCGCAGCCGTCGGTGAACGCACCGAACAGAGCCGCCCGGCGGGCGAGGCGCGCCACCTCGTACCGGTTCGGCTCGGCGAGGGACCGGGTCACCGCCGCACGCAGCGTGTCGACCTGCTCGACGCGGGGACCGATGTCGCGCCACTGCCACTCGATCCCCTCCGCGTCGTAACTCAGCGGCGACGCGAACCGTTCGGGATTGTCGATGAGCACGATCGGGCGATTCAGGGCGAGGTAATGGAAGATCGCGCTGGAGGCGTCCGAGATCATCAGGTCGGCCCCGAGCAGGGCGGGGATCAGGTCGGAATCGGGCGGATGCAGCACGACGTTCGCGTGCCGCTCGGCGAGACTGCGCCACCTTTCGATCAGGTCCGGCGCGCTGACGGCGATATGGGGATGGGGCTTGATGACGATCCCGATCCCGGCCTCGTCCCCGCGGATCAGCGCGACGAGATCGTCGCCGAGCATCTCGGCCGATGACAGCAGCGGCGTCCAGGTTGGGGCGTAGACGATACTCACCGCGCAACCGGGGACCCGGACACCCTGCGCGCGCGGCGTGTTCCGGAACAGGAGATCGCTCTGGATCAGTCCCGTCGGAAGATAGGCCCGCCGCGGCACATGCCCCTGCGCGGTGAGGCGCTCGGCGATCGCCGCACTCGCGACGCAGACGTAATCGGCCGCGTGATACGCCATGGCCGGACCGTTCTTGCTGATAAGACCGTGCCCGACATGCAGGATCGTCGCGTCGGGCAGGCTCCGCCGCAGGACGACCGCCGTGCCGGCATCCGCGACGATGACAAGGTCAGCGCCCCGGCCCGCTGCCTCCTGTCCGTCTTCGAAAGCCGCCATCGAGAGGCGCACGACGTCATGGCGGGCCGAGAGCAGATCGGCGAGCGGATCGAGGATGGGGGCGTGCCACGCGTACTGGTCAATGACCAGGATGGAGAAGGTACCCGCTGTCATAGCCCGCCGTCCCGGCCTGATCCTCGCGCCGGCCAACGGGCCCCGTCACACTGGGAGGCGCTGTCCGCTCGGGCTCGCTGTCCACCATCGTTCGCACCCGTTGCAAGACCACCGGAACCGACGCCACGGGACCGGTGAGGAAGGGTCCGAGACCGAACGTGGTCTCGGCCGATCCTGCGTCGAGGACAGGCGCGTCAGACCCACTCGCCGCGGCGCATCACCGGCACCGCCTCGCCCGAGGCGGTGAGGCCATCCACGTCGATCTCGGCCGAGCCGATCATCCAGTCGATATGGATCAGGCTGCGGTTGGCGCCGCGCTCGGCGAGATCCGCCTCGCTCAGACCGTCGCCGCCGTTGCGGAAGCATTTCGAGTAGGCCTGCCCCAGGGCGATGTGGCTCGCGGCGTTCTCGTCGTAGAGCGTGTTGTAGAACAACAGGCCCGAGGCCGAGATCGCCGAGGAGGCGGGCACCAGGGCCACCTCGCCGAGGCGGGCGGCGCCCTCGTCGGTGTCGAGTACCTTGGCGAGCACGTCGCTGCCGGTGCGCGCGTTCGCCTCGACGATGCGCCCCTCGGAGAAGCGCACGCGGATGTCGTCGATCAGGGTGCCCTGGTAGGAGAGCGGCTTGGTGCTGGCGACGTGCCCTTCCACCCGCGCCCGGTGGGGCGTGGTGAACACCTCCTCGGTCGGGATGTTGGCGTTGCAGACGATGCCGTTCTTGGCGGTCGTGGCACCGCCGCACCATTCGTGATCGTCGGCGAGCCCCACGGTCAGGTCGGTTCCGGGGCCACGGAAGCGCAGGGCGGAGAAGCGGGCGCCGTTGAGCCGCTCGGTGCGGCGGCCAAGATCGCGGTTATGCGCGCCCCAGGCCGCGACGGGGTCCGGTCCGTCGATGCGCGAGGCGGAAAAGACCGCGTCCCAGAGGCGCGCGACCGCCTCGTCCTCGGGCAGGTCGGGGAAGACCGTGCGCGCCCAGGGCTTGGTCGCGGCCGAGACGATGGTCCAGTTAGTGGAGAAGCCGGCGATCAGTTCCAGCGCCGGCACGTAGGCCTGCGAGCGCGAACGGTTGGCGCGGGCGACCTTGGACGGGTCCTGCCCCGCCAGCAGGGACGGGTCGTCGCCCGAGATCGCGAGCCGGGCCGCTCCGCTCCGGTAGGCGTCCGCCATGCCGGCATAGAGCCAGCCGGCGGCCCGGTCGAACGCCTCATCGGGCGCGTGGGCGAAGCGCGCCAGCGTCGCGGCGTCGTCCGCGTAGAAGGTGGTGACCAGCGCGGCGCCGGCCTTGTAGGCCTGCTCGGTGATGGCGCGGGCCAACGGGACCGCTTCGAGCGGCGCCGTCATCACCAGTTCCTGGCCCGCTTTCAGCCCGAGGCCGACCCGCACGGCGACTTCCGCCAGCCGGTCGAGGCGCTCGGTAAAGGGGAGGGCGGCCGTGCCCGGCGTCTGGCTCATGGAATAGGTTCTCCAGGCTGTCTCGCCGCGCGCCGTCTTCCCGGCCCGCAACCGATCCCGTCAGACCGATCCCTGGCTCAAGCCGCGCGCGACCACGTGATGTCACCCAGATTTTCGCGGAAGGCAAAGCGCAGGAGGTGGTCGGAGACGACATTCTCCAGCCGTGTCAGGCCGGCCGGGTCGGGCGTGGCCACCTGCATCACCAGAGCGTCGGGGCTCGCCTCGAAGGTGCAGATCCGGTCCTCGCCGAACGGAACCCGGCCCTTGTCGCCGTTCTCTTCGACCGGGAATTTGTGGCTCCAATGGCGGCAGAGCTGCTTCAGGTAGCGACTGGCTTCCGCGGTCGGCACCCGGGCCTGTGAAACGGGCATCAATGGTCTCCTTCGAAGTCGGTGCGGACGGGACGCGTGTCCCAGGATGCAGGCCGGACGACGCGCTCCCACCGCCCGCCGTTGCAGCGCGTCACCTGCCAGGAAGAGCGCACCGCACTGCAGTATGTGGAACGAGCGCCTAAAATCGTCATGCGACGAAACCGAGGCGGACCGCTCCGCCACCGGTCCCGGTAGAGGGCGATTGTCGGGTCGCAAAGGTTAACGATCTCATCATCCGGGCATCATTCCGGTTGCGCGCAAGGCTGATTCCCGGCCCTGTGACCCGGATCATGCAGCCATCTTGTGCGTTGCACAACAACCCGCCGAGGCCGGTACGCGTTCCCGCGTGCGCCCCGTCACACCCGTTTTCAGACCGGGAGAGCCGGCGGCGGATCGTCCGAGAGGGCCACCACCTTGCCCGGATTGAGCCCATCGTGTGGGTCGAGGGCGGCCTTCAAGCGGCGCATCAGGTCGAGGCCGACGGGGTCGGCGGTGCGGGCGAGTTCGTCGCGCTTGATCAAGCCGATGCCGTGCTCGGCGGCGATCGAGCCGTCCATGCGCTCGACGATGCCATGAACGATGGTGTTGAAGCGGCCCCACTGGCTCAGGAACTCCGCCTTCTCCATGCCGACCGGCTGGGTCAGGTTGAAGTGGATGTTGCCGTCGCCGAAATGCCCGAACGGGCAGGGGCGCAGGCCCGGCATTACCGCCTCGCAGGCCGCACTCGCCTCGTCCAGGAAGTCGGCGAGGCGCGAAAGCGGCAACGAGACGTCGTGCTTGATCGAGCCGCCCTCCGCCTTCTGCACCTCGGGCAGCAGCTCGCGCAGGCGCCACAGGGCAGCGTCCTGCGCCGCGCTGGCGCCGATCACCGCATCCTCGACCCCTCCCGCCTCCATCGCCTCGGCGAGCAAGGCTTCCATCTCGGCACGGGTGTCTGAGCCGGGCCGGGGCGAGGACAACTCCACCAGGGCGTAGGCGGCATGGGAGCCGGAGAGCGGCGGGCGCACGTCGATGCCGTGTCTCAGCACCATCTCCAGCCCGAAGCGGGGGATGTACTCGAAGGCCGTCAGCCCGCGGTCGGCGCCGGCCCGGAGCTGCGCGAACAGGGCGAGCGCCGCCCGCGCCGAGGCGAGGCCGACGAAGCCGACGCAGGTCGAAAGGGGCTTGGGGTACAGCTTCAGGGTCGCGGCGGTGATGATGCCGAGCGTGCCCTCCGAACCGATGAACAGGTGCTTGAGATCGTAGCCGGCGTTGTTCTTGCGCAGCGCCTTGAGCCCGTTCCAGATCCGTCCGTCGGCGAGCACGACTTCGAGCCCGAGGACGAGGTCGCGGGCATTGCCGTAGGCCAGCACCGCCAAGCCCCCGGCATTGGTGGCGAGGCCGCCGCCGATCCGCGCGGTGCCCTCCGCCGCCCAGGAGAGCGGGAACAACATCCCCGCCGCGTCGGCGGCGGCCTGCACATCGGCGAGGATCATGCCGGCTTCCACCGTCATGCTCGCGCCGAGGGGATCGACCGCGCGCAGCCGGTTGAGGCGGTTGAGGGACAGCACGATCCCGCCGAAGGGCACACCGCCACCGACGAGGCCGGTATTGCCGCCCTGCGCCACCACCGGCACCCGCGCCTCGGCGCAGGTTCGCACGGTGAAGGCGACCTCCTCGGTCGTGCGCGGCGCCACGACGGCCAGCGCATGGCCGCGATAGAGCCCGCGCGACTCGACGAGATGCGGCGCGAGATCGGCCGGATCGGTGCGCACGTGCCGACGGCCGAGCCGCTCGGAGAGGGTGGCCAGCAGGCGATCGTGGGAGAGGGGAGCGGTCATCGATGGATGGCGGAGGCGGGGACGAACGAAGGCGTCGTCCGGCTCAGATAGGCCGGGGGAACGGCATTTGCACCGAGGGCCGAGGATGGGGGAAGGGGAATGCTGGGAAAGGTATGCGGGGCAATGGCACGCACCGGGCGCTTGCGGGTTCTCCTTCCGCAGCGGATCGCCGCCCGATCCGACCGTGTTTGCCGTCCCACCGAAGACGAGGCTTGAGGCGCTATGCTGTCCGTGATCCCGAACCCGCCGCGCACGGCGCTGCCGATCCACGGCAGCTCCGACCTGTTTCCCGTGCGCCGGGTCTATTGCGTGGGCCGCAACTACCGGGCCCATGCCCGCGAGATGGGCGCCGACGAGCGCGACCCGCCCTTTTTCTTCCTCAAGCCGGCCGACACGCTCCAGGTCGTGCCCGAGGGCGTGACGGTCGAGCATCCCTATCCGCCCCGCACCGAAAACTACCATTTCGAGGTGGAGCTGGTGGCCGCCCTCGGCCGGGGCGGGCGCGACATCCCGGTGGAGACCGCCGGCACCCATGTCTACGGCTACGCGGTCGGCCTCGACATGACCCGGCGCGACCTTCAGGACGAGGCCAAGCGGCAGGCGCGCCCCTGGGAGCTCGGCAAGGCGGCGGATTTCTCCGCCCCCATCGGCGCCCTGCGGCCGGCGGGCGTCATCGGCCACCCCCGCTCCGGCGCGATCACGCTGGCCGTCGATGGTGCCGAGCGCCAGCGGGGTGACCTCTCTGAGATGATCTGGTCGGTGCCGGAGCAGGTCGCGCTGCTCTCGACCTATTTCGAGTTGCATCCCGGCGACCTGATCCTCACCGGCACGCCCTCGGGCGTCGGGGCCGTGCAACGCGGCCAGACCATGAGCGCGCGGATCGAGGGCGTGGGCGCGATCGCGCTCAAGGTCGTGTGAGCGAGCCGGGGCGCGACGGGCGAAGCGCCGCCATCTACAAGGCGGGCATGATCCCGAATCTCGACCGACCCTGGCTCCACCGCTTGTCCCTGCGGGTCGCACTGTTCACGCGCGGCATGACGCTGGGCGTCCGCGGCGTCGCCATCGACGGGCAGGGGAGGGTGTGCCTCGTGCGCCATACCTATGTCGCGGGCTGGCACCTGCCGGGGGGCGGGATCGATCCGGGCGAGAGCGGCCCCGCCGCGATGGCGCGCGAGTTCCGCGAGGAGGCCGAGATCGTGGTGTCGCCCGATGCCCCGCTGCAGTTGCACGGCTTCTTCCTCAACCCAGGCGCACTGCGCCGCGACCACATCGCCGTCTACATCGTCCCGGCCTTCACGGTGACGGGCCCGAAGCGGCCGGACCGCGAGATCGCCGAGGCCGGCTTCTTCCCCCTCGACGCCCTGCCGGCCGACACCACCCGCGCCACCCGCGCCCGTCTCGACGAAATCCACGGCGGCCAGCCTCCGGCCGAGCTTTGGTGAGCCGCGCAAAAAATTCGACCTCGGCGCTTGCATCCCCGGCCGGGATAGTGTTTACCAGCGCCACCGACGGACGCGCCCACGGCGCCGGCCAGACGGACAAGAGAGCGGGTGTAGCTCAGGGGTAGAGCACAACCTTGCCAAGGTTGGGGTCGAGGGTTCGAATCCCTTCGCCCGCTCCAGTTTTCCCAACCATACGAACGACTTACAAGGCCGCCATCGCGCGGCCTTTGTCGTGTTTTCGGGTCGGGTGACCCTGCACCGCCACACTGGTCCGCGCCGAGCGCAGGTTTTTCGGGCATCCTGAACCCTGAAGGAGGGCGGGTGCCATGCCTCGCAAACGCTTCACGACGAACGGATCGCCTTCGCCCTGCGGCAGGCGGAGAACGGTGCAACGGTGGACGAGGCCTGCCGGAAGATGGGCGTGTCCGAGCTGACCTTTTAACGCCGGAAGAAGCCGTTCGTCGGCATGGGCGTGCCGGAGATCCGGCGGCTCAAGCAACGGGACGGCGAGAACAGCAAGCCGAAGCGGCTGGTCGCCGACCAGACGCTGGACCGCTCCATGCTGCAGGATGTGCTCAAGCGACCGTGGTGAGGCCCGCCGTTCGCCGCGAGGTCGCCGGTCACTTGCAGGTGGCCCATGGCATCAGCGAGCGTCGGGCCTGTCAGGCTGCCGGCTTTGGCCGCTCATCGCAGCGCTCCGATCCGCAGGTGGCGCTGCGGATGCGGCTGAAGGGGTCGGCCGCCGCGCAGGTCCGTTACGGCTACCAACGGCGGCCCATTCTGCTGCGACGGGAAGGCCGGAAGGTAAGCCACAAGCGCACCGACCGGATCTACCGGCACGAGGGCCTGTCGATCCGGCCCAAGCTGCCCAGGCGCAAACGGGCCTGGCGTGATCGCCAGAGGCGGCCGGCGATCGGCGGGCCGAATGAGGTCTGGGCCATGGACTTCATGTCCGATCGCCTGTTCGACGGGCGTCCGTTCCGGCTCTGACCGCAATCGATTGCCACACGCGAGAGGCGCTCTCGCTGACACTGAGAGCCAACGTCCGCGCTTTCCAGGTGATCGAGGCGCTGGACGCCTTGGTCCGGCTGCGAGGACGCCCCAAGAGCCGGCCGGTCGACAACGGGCCGGAGTTCGCCGGGCGCATGCTCGACCCATCGGCCGAGATGAATGGGGTCGAGATCGACTTCTCTCGACCGGGTAAGCCGACCAACAACGCCTATATCGAGTCGTTCAACGGCCGCCTATGAGCGGAGTGCCTGAACGCCTCGCGGTTCCTGTCGCTCGCGGATGCCCGCGAGCGCATCGAGGACTGGAGGTGCCACGACAACGACGATCGACCCCACACGGCCCTGGGCGGCTTGACGCCCCGAGCCCTCGCCAACCAAGCTGTCACAGCCCGAGAACTTGCGTAGGCGGTGGACCACAAACGGGTTCAACTCCACCGCGGCCTTCGACTTCCAACTTACCGACCTTGGCATCCAGGGGCCGACCGACGCGGACAAAGCGCGCCCTAACCCTCTCAGCGATCAGCTCCGCTCGTTGTGGACGGAGAGCGCCTGCTACTGAAGAGATTACACTGCCAATGCCTGACCGCGTTCTATCGCATTGAGCATTGCGAGGTTCGCAACTTCCCCATTCGACACCACAGGATGCACAGCATCGCCCCGCCACGCGGCCCCAGCAATGCTTGGTCAGGAGCGTATGGGTCCGACACGGAACCGGACGGCTTTCGCTGTCTGCGATCAAAGCAATCAATTCAGGCGCCCACCCGCAAAACTCGACTGCAGCCTACGCAGTGGCGCTCTCGGTGTCGGCGAACTCGCTGACCTCTGCTTCATCAGTCGGACCGCGCAACTGACATATGAATGGATGACACCACCCAAGCAAGTCGGGCAAAAAATTTCGCGACCAGGAATAAAATTCTCAGAGGGCCTGTTCATCATCGAACGTGACTATCGGCGCCTTACGGCGTGGGCTAGACGCATGGAACGAAATAGGATCAGGCCCAAGGAATTATCTGAATGGCGATGGACGGCACCGAGGTCCTGATCAAAACGGTCACCAGCGAGGAAGCGGCGATCCTCGACGCATGGGTCGCGCTTCTGAAGGCTGGCGGCGCGCTTCAGACCGGTCGTATCCGGGAGGCCGAGCTTGAGACGCAGGCCAAGTCGGTGCTCGGGCAATTCCGCCGAGCGCTTGCCTCAGGCAGCACTGACGCGACCGAAGACGCCTATACTTCATTGTGTGAAAGCCTTGCAGACATCTCAAGGTCCCGTGCCATCCAGGGCTTCACTTCAACCGATACCGCTTCCTTCGTGTTCTCGCTCAAGGAGCCGATCTTCGACGCCCTGAGCCGGGCGTCCGGGAAGGACGCCGCACAGGTGACGGCCGGCATCTGGTCGGCGAGCAAGGTGATCGACCAACTCGGCCTCCACACGATGGAGGTCTTCCAGCAGAGCCGCGAGGAGGTGATCGGGCGCCAGAGCGAGGAGATCGCCGAACTCTCGACGCCAGTCGTGCGGCTCTGGGATGGAATCCTCGCGCTGCCCCTGATCGGCACCCTGGATAGCGCCCGAACCGGCGTGGTGATGGAGAACCTCCTCCAGGCCATCGTCGATGAGGAAGCCGAGATCGCCATCATCGACATCACCGGCGTGCCGACCGTCGACACGCTGGTGGCCCAGCACCTTTTGAAAGCCATTGCCGCCGCTCGCCTGATGGGAGCCGACTGTATCGTCTCCGGCATCCGACCCCAGATCGCCCAAACGATGGTCCACCTCGGCGTGGAGCTAAACGTGATCTCGAAGTCCACCCTGGCCGATGCCTTCGCCCTGGCGCTTCGCAGGACGGGCCGCAGCGTCGTGCGCAAGGCGCCTTCCGCGTCTGACGAGAGCCGTCGCTAGCGCCATGGACCGCATTCCGATCCTCAAGCTGGGCGGCGCGCTCATCGTCACCATTCAGGTCGACATGCACGACCGGCTCGCCGTCGCCCTGGAGGAGGACCTCACGGCGATGATTTCGCGCACCGGCGCGCGGGGCGTGCTGATCGAAATCTCCGCGTTGGAGATCGTCGATTCCTTTATAGGGCGCATGCTCGACAACATCGCATCGGTCTCTCGCGTCCTCGACGCAGAGACTGTCGTCGTCGGCATGCGCCCCGCAGTCGCTATTACACTGGTCGAACTTGGCCTGACGCTATCCGGAATCAAGACGGCCCTGAACGTTGAGCGCGGGATGGCGATGATACAGGCCCGGCTCAACGAGGAAGACGCCGAAGGCCTGAGGAGCACTCGTGGCCGTTACGAGGACTGAGCGCAAACCAATCCACTCCGGTGACGATGTCGTGCGCGTCCGCCAAGCCGTCCGCACCTTTGCGGTCGAGGCCGGCTTTGGCTTAGTCGATCAAACCAAGATCGTCACCGCCGCAAGCGAACTCGCCCGCAACACGTTGGACTACGGTGGCGGCGGCGAAGTTCGGATTGAGATTCTACAGGTGGGCCGCCGCCGTGGCGTGCGCCTGACATTCGAGGACGAGGGCCCGGGCATCCCCGACATCGGACTTGCCCTTACCGACCACTACACCACGGGAGGCGGCCTGGGCCTTGGCTTGAGCGGCGCCAAACGCCTATCCAATGAGTTTCATATCGAGTCGACCGTCGGCATCGGGACACGCGTCATCATCGCGCGCTGGAAATGAGCATGATCAGCGTCACCGTGACGGAGGCAAGCCAGGTTGCAGAAACGAGGCGCCGGGCAAGCGGGGTCGCCCTCTCATTAGGATTCGATGAGACTGCGGTCGGCCGTGTCGCCATCGTCGTGACAGAGCTTGCGACTAACCTCGTCAAATACGGGACCAACGGCGAGATCCTCATCGGAATCTTTGAGGACGAGACGGGTACGGGCGTCGAGATACTGGCGCTCGACCGTGGCACCGGGATCTCCGACTTGGCGGCAGTGCTACGCGACGGCTATTCCACCGGAGGCAGCCCCGGCACTGGCCTTGGTGCTGTCAGGCGTCAGTCCCAAGCCTTCGATATGGCCGCGTGGCCAAACAGAGGCCTCGCTGTGCTTACGCGGATCACGAGTACAGTCAGCCGGGCCTCATCCGTGGCTCTCGGTCCGGTTCCACATTTCGGAGCTGTAGGTGTGCCTTTGCGCGGCGAGGCCGTGAGCGGGGACGCTTACTGCGTCCGTCCGCACGGCAAGGGGTGGACCGTGCTGGTTGCCGACGGTCTCGGACACGGACCTCTGGCCGCACAGGCCTCAGATGCGGCCGTGCGCGTGTTTCGCGCGCACGATCATGAGCCTCCGGGTCGCATCCTTGCGTCGGTTCATGCAGGCCTTGGACATACTCGCGGCGGAGCGGTGTCGGTGGCGCGCTATGACGCCGATCGTGGGACGCTGGTGTTCACCGGCATCGGCAACGTCGCGGGTGGCGTGATCACCGGTGGCGTGACCAAGCGCCTCGTTTCCCTGGCCGGAACCGCTGGCCTCGTCGCCCGCCGCATCCAGGAGTTCGAGTATCCCTTCACCCCACAAAGCGTTCTCGTGATGTGCTCGGATGGTATTGGAACAAGCTGGTCCCTCGAAAACTACCCGGGCCTCGTCGGCGCACATCCCACCCTCATCGCAGGCGTAATCTACCGCGACTTTGCGCGGGGGCGCGATGACGCCACTGTCGTGGTCGCCAAGGACCCGGCATCGTGAAGTGGCCTCTCGTGACGATGATGATCGCGCACGAGGATGACATCTTCACCGTGCGCCAGCGCGTCCGACGCGTGGCAGGGCAAATCGGCTTCGGCGCGCCGGACCAGACCCGGATCGCCACCGCTGTCTCCGAGATCGCGCGCAACGCCCATGACTATGCGGGCGGAGGTCGCGTTGAGCTCGGGGTCGATGTCATAGCCGTGCGTCAAGCCCTGGTCGTGCGCATCGTCGATCAGGGACCTGGCATCGCCGAACTCTCGGCGATCCTGGAGGGCAGGTATCGTTCGGCCACGGGCCTCGGCATCGGCATCACCGGGTCGCGTCGGCTCGTGGATCGCTTTGACGTTCTCACCAAACCCGGCGACGGCACGACGGTGACGCTGGGGAAGGTCATCCCCGCTGGCCGCCCTTCGCTCACCGGACCGGCGGTCGCCGCGTTGGCGGAGGCGATGCGGGGCTGGAGCGAGGGGCCACAAGCCGCGATGCGCGAGCAGAACCGCGAATTGCTCGCCAGCCTCGCGGACCTGTCCGAACGCGAGGAGGAAGCCCGGCGCCTGAACGCCGAGTTGGCGGAGACCAACCGCGGTGTGGTCGCGCTCTATGCCGAACTGGAGACCCAGGCCGGGCAGTTGCGCGAGGCCGGCGCGACCTTGGAAAGTCAGGTTTCGGAACGCACGATCGAACTCGCGCAGGCGAACGAACGGCTCAAGGCCGAAGCCGAGGAGCGCGAGCGCATGGGGGAGAACCTGCGCCAGTCCCAGAAGATGGAAGCCGTGGGGCAGCTCACCGGCGGCATCGCGCATGACTTCAATAACCTGCTCACCGGTATCGTCGGATCGCTCGACCTGATGCAGACCCGAATGCGGCAGGGCCGTACCGAGAACCTGAAGCGCTACATCGAGACGGCCATGGCCTCGGCCAATCGCGCGGCGGCCCTGACCCATCGGCTCCTCGCCTTCGCCCGGCGTCAGCCCCTCGACCCGAAGCCGACGGACGTGAACGCGCTGATCGGCGGCATGTCCGATCTCCTCCGTCGGACCACGAGCGAAGCCATCGAGTTGCGCGTCCTCTCGGAGCCTGCCCTCTGGCCGACCGTGTGCGATCCGCACCAGCTTGAGAACGCGATCCTGAACCTCGTCATCAACGCGCGCGATGCCATGCCCAACGGGGGCGTCCTGACCATCGCGACCACCAATGGGCGGCACGAGGCGAAGGACCCGGATCTGCGGAACTCGGGACTGACATCGGAGTACGTCTGCATCAGCGTCTCCGACACGGGGACCGGCATGCCGCCCGAGGTCGTGGCGCGGGCCTTCGACCCGTTCTTCACCACGAAGCCGCTCGGCCAGGGCACGGGCCTGGGCCTGTCGATGATCTATGGCTTTGCCCGTCAGTCCGAAGGGCAGGCGCACATCGAGAGTGTCGTGGATCGCGGGACCACGGTCACCATTCGCCTTCCTCGCAACGCCGCGAGCCATGTCGAGGCGGCTCCTGCGCCGGAGGTTGGGGAAATCCCACGTGGAGCGGGCGAGACCGTGCTTGTGGTCGAGGACGAGCAGACCGTGCGGGACCTCATCGTCGAGGTCCTCCATGACCTCGGCTACAAGACCCTTCAGGCTGGGGATGGGCTCTCCGGATTACGGGTCCTCAAGTCGTCGGTGCAGATCGACCTTCTTGTCTCGGACGTGGGCTTGCCCGGCCTGAACGGACGGCAACTCGCGGATCAAGCGCGCGAAACCCGCCCCAACCTGAAGGTGCTGTTCATTACCGGCTATGCGGAAGGCGCGGCGACGCCTTCGGGATTTCTCGATCCCGGCATGGCGATGATCACAAAGCCTTTCGCGGTGGATACACTGATGTCCCGCATCAGAGAGATTATCCAAGGCAATGGCTTATAACCGAGGCCGATGGCGTGCTGGCCGCGTGACGGCTGCGTGATACGGCTTCGCCCAGAGCATCATCCCGAAAGGTGACCTCCGGCTTTCGAAAAAAGATGGCGCGAAAACAAGTGGCTAGCCCATCGTCCTGGATTTGATTTCCAGCACGATGCTCCGGGTGCAGCGCCCGCAGCCCATCGGCGGGTTTGACCGTCAGCCGCTGCAGAGCAACCACGCTTTCGCTGAGGAGACCGCCGCCGGATTTCAGGCACGAGCGCGCACAGGGGCGGGGCGCTCTGAGGGCTTGAGGCGAGCGCGCCAGACGGAACGCTGGACGAGATCTCCGATCACGCCTGCCAGAACTTCGGCAACGGCCTCGCTACCACGGGTATTCAGAGTTCGCTGAGACACCACAACGGAGAGTCGCCAGGACGGTGTCGGATCGACGATTGGCATGGCGACCATCTCGCCGCGCTCGATCTCCGCAGCCAAGGCGAAATGCGGCATGATGGCCGCGAAGGCCTGAGCGCGCACGAGCTCCGCGATCGCCGGCAGGCTCTCGCAATCCGTTGCGGCCAGAGCGATGTCGTGGCGTGCCGCGAGTTGCTCGATCACGGTGCGCAGCACGTTCGGGCGGCCAGGAAGCACCACTGGAAGCGCCTGCTGAAAGACCTGGCCGAACGCGATCTCGCGCCGCGCGGCCAGCGGATGAGAGGTGGGGACGATGAACATCAGGTCCTCGACCATCATCTCGGTCCAAGCCACGTGTTCGAAGGCTTTGTGATCGTAGAGCAGCGCGACGTCCAGGCGTCCGGATTGGATCCACTCGTCCAACGCACCGCTCATCGCCTCGACGATATGGAGACGGATGTTGGGAAGCGCCTCCGCCATGGCCCGGTGGAGTGGCCGAGAAAGACCACGGCAGGCTGAAGTCGGCAATCCGACCGAGATTCGTCCGCTCGGGCTCGTTGCCTGTGAGCGCATGACATCCTTGGCCCGCTCGACCTCCTGCAGGATGCGCCGCGCGTGTTCGTAGAACTTCAGCCCGAGTTCCGTGGGCGTGACCCCGCGGGCGTGCCGGAACAGCAATTCGACACCGAGTTCGTCCTCAAGGTTGCGCATCTGTTGGCTGAGCGAGGGCTGGGCGATCCGCAGCACCTCAGCGGCCCGAGAGACGTTCCCGCTCTCCGCGATTTGCGTGAAGTACCGAAGCTGACGAAGATCCATGGCAATCCAACCCGGGGCCTTTGTGACAAGGCGCGGAACTCCACGCCTATGTCAAACTGCTCTAAGGCCGAGCAATCTGCGCAAACTATGTGCATTATATATAAAATTTACAAGCAAAAACATGATCTTATCAGGCAATCGCTTCATCGACACTCGCCTATGAACGATGCTCATAGGAAATTCCAATGGCTCACATTGGAATTTGGTCTTTGATACCTGATGTATTCGTTGCGTAGCCTGACGGCCATAGCCTGAACATCGGGGCTGCCCCCGAACATCGTCAGTGAATTGGAGACCAACGCATGGTTGCGCCGAAGTATTTGCGTCGACTATTCCTGGCTGCGCCACTGGTTTTCACGACCCCAAGCTCGGCATTTGCCCAGCAGGAGCCCTGCATCGGCAACTCTGCCGCCATCACCGGCCCGGCGGCCTTCACCGGCCAAGCCATCAGAATGGGCGCCGAGATCGCCCTTGAGGAGATCAATGCCAAGGGGGGCGTCCTCGGCAAGCCGTTGCGCTTCGTCCAGTATGACGACGCCGGAACGCCGCCGCGCGGCGTCGACAACACCCGGCGCGTCGCGCTTGCCGATAAGTGTACCGTCATCCTCGGCGGTTACCACTCCACCGTTTCGGTGGCTCAGGTCGAGCCGGTCCATGCCATCGGCATTCCGTTCGTCGGCGTGCTCGCGGCCAACACACAGGCCATCGAGAACGGTCGCAATCCGAACTACATGTTCCGGGTATCGGCCAAGGACAAATGGGTCGCCCGCTTCCTCGTCGAGCAGGCCGCGAAAGTCTCGAAGACCGGAAAGATCGCTTTCTTCTATGAGAATACAGGGTGGGGCAACGGTGCCGTGCCGGACGTGAAGGCGGCGATCGCAAAGGCCGGCAAAGGATTGGTCGCCACGGAGACCTTCAACTGGAACGATCAGGACATGACCGCGCAGGCGATCCGCGCGCGGGATTCCGGTGCCGACGTTGCCCTGTTCTGGGCCCTCGACCGCGAGGGCAACCAGCTCGTCCGCTCGATGGACAAGGTCGGCTACAAGCCCACCATCATCGGCGCCTGGGGCATCGCCGGCAATCTCGGCGAACTTGCCGGCCCGCTCGCCAATGGCGTCCAGGTCGTGCAGACCTACAGCTTCATGGGCGACCTCGACCATAAAGGCCAAGCGCTCTGGCAGAAGATCCAGACGAAGTACGGCCTGAAGGATCCGTCGCAGATCAAGATGGGCTCCGGCATCGCCAACACCTACGACGCCGTTCACATCGTGGCCCAGGCCATCGAGAAGGCCGGTGCCTTCGATTGGAAGAAGGTCCGCGAAGCGCTTTATCAAGTCAGATACGAGGGCTTGGTCGCGAAATACGATCCGGCTTTCGATTCTTCCGACCCGGAACGCCAGGACGCAATCCTGCCGAGCGAATACAAGCTGACGGTCTGGTCCGACGGCAAGCTCCTGCCGATTGCGCAGACCCCGTACGGCAGAACGAACTGACGGCACGCGCCCCCTCCTTCCTCGAAGGGAGGGGCGGGAGCGGCTCGTTCGAAGCCCGATCGCCGGGTCGCCCCAACTCCGCTGAACGCCTGTCCGCTTCACACAGGGAACTCTCGCGGCAGCCATGACGACCGCCTTGCAATATACGCTCTCAGGCCTCGCGATCGGGGGCATCTACGCCCTCGTCGCGCTCGGCTTCCACATCATGTGGTCGGCCGCCAAGGCCGTGAACTTCGCCCACGGCGACACGCTGATGATCGGCGCCGTCCTCGCCGTGATGGGCATCGATGCCGGCGTGCCGCTGCCGCTCGCCTGCCTCCTCGCAATCCTGGCCGGGGCCTTGTTCGGCGTTGTGCTGGAGCGTTTCGCGGTGCGACCGTTCATCGGCACCAACGCCTCGATCGGCTGGATGCTGACCACGATCGCAGTCGGCATCATGGCCGAATCCCTTGCCACGATGCAGTTCGGCGGCTTCTCGCGCCCCTTACCCTCGCCCGGCGTTGCTGGGGCGATCTCGATCCTCGGAGCGGGCGTCTATCCGCAGGAGCTCGTCATCCCAGCCGTCGCACTGCTGGCGATGGCGGGCCTCCACGCGATGCAACGGCACACGCTCGTCGGCAGAGCGATGCAGGCGGTCGCCCACAACCGCCAAGCGGCCGCCCTGATGGGCATCAACGTCGACCGGATCGTGATGTTCTCCTTCGGCCTCGCGGCGCTGTTCGGCGCAGGGGCAGGCGTGCTCGTCGCCCCCGTGATTCAGGCTTCCGCCAGCATGGGCGTCCTCCTCGGGCTCAAGGGCTTCGCCGTCGCCATCATCGGCGGCATCACCAGTGGCCCCGGCGTCGTCCTGGCCGGCCTCGCCTTCGGGGTCATGGAGAAGTTCGTCGAGGGCTACGTTTCGACCGCGGCGCGGGAGATCGTCGGCTTCAGTGCGATGATCCTCGTCCTCGTCGCCTTCCCCCAGGGTCTGTTCGGCCGCCGGGAGATCTTCAAGGTATGAAGGCCCTCTACACCCTCGGCTTCGCGCTGCTCGCGGCCATCCTCGTTGTCGTGCCGCTCACCTCCGGCAACGAGTACGAACTTCGCTTGTTCATGCTGTTCCTGATCTACGGCGTGATCGCGGTCGGCCTGAATGTCCTCGTCGGCCTCACCGGCCTCGTCTCTCTCGGCCAAGCCGGACTGTTCGCGCTCGGCGCCTATACCGGCGCGATCCTGGCGATCCGGTTCGACCTCGACCTCGTCCTCGCAAGCATCGGCGCGGCGGTGGTGGCCGGGCTTTTCGGCGCGGCGCTGGCTTATCCGAGCGTGCGGGTGCGGGGCGTCTATCTCGCGGTGGTGACGATCGCCTTCGGCCTCATTGTCGAGAACGTTGCCATCGAGTGGCAGAGCCTCACCGGCGGCACGACGGGGCTCAGCGGCATCCCCGGCCCGAACCTCTTCGGAGTTCCGCTCTCGGGCTACGCCTTCTACGCCGTGCTCGCCATCACCCTGTTTCTCGCCACGCTGGCGGCGCACAACCTGAAGCACTCGGGCTTCGGCCGCGCGATGCTGGCGGTCGCCCAGAGCGAGACGGCCGCGCGCAGCCTCGGCATCGGCGCGACGGGGATCCGCACGCTCGCCTTCGCGGTCGCGGCCATGACGGCGGGGATCGCGGGCAGCTTCTACGCCTTCCTCAACGCCTATATCTCGCCCGACATCTTCACCTTCTCGGATTCCGTCCGATTCCTGCTGATGGTGATTCTGGGAGGAGCGGCCTCGACCTTCGGACCGGTCGTCGGCGCCTTCATCCTGACCTATCTGCCGGAGGTGCTGCAGCGCTTCGCCGAGTGGCAGAAATTCGCCTACGGCGCCCTGCTGCTGGCGGTGATGTTCGGCCTGCCCGGCGGCATCCTGGGTACGCTGGGCCAACTCTACGCCCGTCTGCGCCCCGGCCCGCGCGGGGTCGAGCCGGGCCAAGGCATGCCCGCCGCCGAGCTTCTCGCGAGCCGCAAGCCTGCCGGCCTGGAGACCCACAGCCTCACCGTTCGCTTCGGCGGGCTCACGGCGCTGAGCGCTGCGAGCGTTCGGGTCGCCCCGGGCGAGATCCACGCTCTGATCGGTCCGAACGGAGCCGGCAAGTCGACCTTCGTGAACACGATCTCGGGCTTCTATCGCCCGAGCGAGGGGGGCGTACACCTCGACGGGACCGATCTTGCCGGCCTCAACGTTCACGGCATTGCGCGGCTCGGTCTCGCCCGCACCTTCCAGAACACTGAGCTGTTCGGACAGATGACGGTTCTGGAGAATGTCATGGTGGGTGGCTTCGCCCATCACGGCTACGGCCTGACCGGCGCGATCCTGCGCACGCCCCGCTTCCGCCGCGAGGAGGCCGCCTGCCGCGCCGCCGCAATCGGCCTGCTCGATTTCGTCGGGCTCAGCGCGGTGGCCAACGAGCAGGCCCGCTTCCTGCCCTTCGGCCATCAGCGCCGACTGGAGATTGCCCGGGCCCTCGCCACGCGTCCGCGTCTGCTGCTTCTCGACGAGCCCGCCGCCGGGCTGACCACGCAGGAGATCGACGAGCTGGAGGCCATGATCCGGAAGATCGCGGGACTCGGTGTCTCGGTGCTGCTCATCGAGCATCACGTCGAACTGATCATGGCGGTTGCCGACACCGTGACGGTGCTCGATTACGGCCAGGTCATCGCGAGCGACCGCCCGGAGACGGTGCAAGCCGATCCGCGGGTGATCGAGGCCTATTTCGGCGGCCCGTCCGCCATCCTCAACGAGGAGGCCGCCTGATGACCGATACTCCGCTTCTCTCGGTCGAGAACCTCGAAGTCCGCTACGGCGCGGCAACCGCGCTCCGCGGTGCGAACCTGACCGTGCAGCGCGGCCAGCTGGTCGCCGTGATCGGCAATAACGGTGCCGGCAAGACCTCGCTGATGCGCGGGATCACCGGCCTCGTACGACCGAGCGGTGGCCGCGTCCTGTTCAAGGGCGAGGAGGTCACGCGGCTGCCCGCCCATGCCAAGGTCGCCCGCGGTCTCGCGATGGTGCCCGAGGGACGCCTGATCTTCCCCGACCAAACCGTCGAGGACAATCTGATACTGGGTGCCTACACCCATGGCGGCCTCAAGACGGCGCGGGCGAAGCGGACGCTGGAGCGGGCGCTCGCGCTCTTCCCGCGCTTGCGCGAGCGGCTGCGCCAGCCTGCCGGCAGCATGTCGGGCGGCGAGCAGCAGATGCTCGCCATCGCCCGCGGTCTGATGGCCGAACCCGACCTCCTGGTGATCGACGAACTCTCGCTCGGCCTCGCGCCCCGCGTCGTCGAGCAACTCATTGGCGTCTTGCGCGACCTCAACGGCCAAGGCCTCACCATTCTTCTCGTCGAGCAGCTCGCATCCTACGCGCTCGCCATCGCCGACCACGCCTACGTGGTGGCGCAGGGGCGCACGGTGCGGGACGGCCCGAGCGGGCTCATCGCCCGCGACCCGGAGGTCATGGAGACCTTTCTCGGCAAGAAGAAAGCCGCCTGAGAGCGGCATCCCGCCGAACCCGATACGGCACGGCACCGGACGGTGCCGTGAACGATCCGTCACGCCCGAAAAGGACCCGCCATGCCCCAGCGCGTCGTCGATTTGAGCCTCCTGATCGAGGACAACATGCCGGCCCACAAGCTCTTCCAGCGGCCGGTGATCACCACACATCTCAGTCACGAGAGTTCGGCCGCCCTCAATCTCGGCGTGCCGGGCGATGCGATGACCTTCCAGACGAACTTCATCGCGATGCTGGACCATGTCGGCACCCATGTGGACGCCTTCCGGCACGTCGATCCGAACGGCCAGCCGGTCGACGAGATGCCGCTGGAGCTGTTCATGGGCAAGGCGGTCTGCTTCGACCTGCGTCACATCCCCGATCTCGGCGACATCACGGTCGCCGACATGGAGGCGGCGGAGGCCAAGAGCGGCGTCAAGGTCGACGGACACATCGTCCTGCTCTGCACCGGCTTCCACGCGCGCAACTATCCAAGCCTCGACTCGGTGTGGAAGAACCCGCTGCTGACCGTGGAGGCCACCCAATGGCTGCACGAGCGCGGCTCGAAGATGCACGGTGTCGAGGGGCCCTCCACCGATAAGCCGAGCGACAACATCTTCGCTCAGCATCGCCTCTGCCGTGAACTTGGCATGAGCCATTGGGAATGGCTGGTGAACCTGGAGGAGCTTCTGGGCAAGGGCGAGGTGCAGTTCTTCGGCGCGCCGCTGAAGTTCAAGGGCGGCTCCGGCTCGCCGGTCCGCGCTTTCGCCCTCGTCAACGACTGACGCCATTGCGGCGCCCCCTCGGGCGCCGCGCCTCCCTTGCAGAGAGTGGAGCGATGACGAGCGACCTCGACTTCATGACCGCGCTCGCATTGCGCCGCCTGATCGCGGTGCGCGCGATTTCGCCGGTCGAGCTGACGGAGCGCGCCCTCGCGCGTGCCGAGACGAGCCAAGCGTCCTTGAATGCCTTCTGCCACCTGATGCCGGAGGAGGCCCGCAGCGCCGCGCGCCGGGCCGAGGACGCTGTGATGCGCGGCGCGCCTCTCGGGCTGCTCCACGGCCTGCCGGTCTCGGTGAAGGATCTGATCGCGGTGGGCGGCCAACCCTACGCGTCCGGCTCGCGGGCCATGGCAAGCAATGTCACCGCCGCCGATGCCCCCGCCGTCGAGCGCCTGCGTGCCGCCGGCGCCATCATCATCGGGAAGACCACCACGAGCGAGTTCGGAGCCAAGCCCGTCGGCGACTCGCCGCTCACCGGCATCACCCGCCATCCCTGGGATCTGGCGAAGACACCGGGCGGATCGAGCGCCGGCGCGGCCGCCTCGGTGGCAGCCGGGATCACGCCCTTCGCACTCGGCACCGACGGCGGCGGCTCCCTGCGCATTCCCGCAGCGCTGACGGGTCTCGTCGGGTTCAAGGCGCAGTTCGGGCGGGTTCCGGTCTGGCCGACCTCGGCAACGCCGACGCTGGCCCATGTCGGCGCGCTTGCTCGCAACGTCGCCGATGCCGCCTTGCTGACGACGGCGGTCGCCGGCCACGATCCGCGCGATCCCTCCGCGGTGGCCGGGCCCGTCCCGGACCTTTTGGGCGCGGTGAAAGCTTCCATCGCCGGCCTGCGGGTCGCCTGGAGCGCGACACTCGGCTACGCGCGGCCCAACCCGGAGGTCGCCGCCATCGCCCGTGCCGCTGCGATGACGCTGGCAGACCAGGGCGCGATCGTGGAAGAGGTCGAGACCGTCTTCGAGTCCGATCCAGCCGCTCTCTGGACGGCCGAGTTCTACGCCGGCATCGGCACCCGCCTGCGCGGCGTTCTCGAAAGCCGCCGCGACCTCCTGGACCCCGCCGTCGCCGACGTGCTCGACGCCGCCCTCGCTCAGGAGATGCGCGCCTACTACGAGACCGTCTTCGCGCGCTACGCGCTGCGGGACCGGATGGTCGACTTCTTCACCGGCTACGATGTCCTCGTGTCGCCGACACTGCCGATCTCGTCCTTGGAAGCAGGCAGGAACATCCCGGAGGGGCTGGAAGATCGCAGCCTCGTCTCCTGGGCCTTCTATACCTATCCTTTCAACCTCACGGGCCAGCCCGCCGCCTCTGTCTGCGCGGGGATTGCCTCGGATGGAATGCCCGTCGGCCTCCAGATCGTGGGCCGCACGCTCGGCGAATACGACGTGATGCGAGCGGCTGCGGCGATCGAGCGGACGAAGCCGCCGGGCTATAATCTTCGTCCGCTGACAGAGCCGTGAGGGGCAGCCGCGATGAGGATGGTCGGGGCTGGCCCTGGTTCAACCAAAACAGAAAGTCCGTTTGTGGCGCAGAGCCGAACAGGCGGAGCGCGAGTTTTTGCCCGCTTTCGGCCCTTTCCGTGCGGCCGCTCAAATGGCCGCTACGAGTCCAGCCGGCTTGAAAACGATGGCTTAAGACAACTCCGACGATGATTGGCTTCCATCCATTGTAGACGAGTGCAATTTCGCAAAGTTCGTCCCGATCTATCCAACGGATAGAATTGCAATTGAAACAACAAAGCGTAACCCAGAATATTACGCTCCCTTGGATTCCTGTGTGCTCTCGAAGAAAATTTTCGGTGCGCCGCGCATGAAGACGCCGACATCATCGGAGAGCGTCTGAGAAAGATCCTCTGGGATCGGCCAGCCATAAACGAACTTTCGGATCGCGAGATAGAAGACCTTGCCGTGTAGGGCCCAGGCCGCCTCGGCCTCCCGCTCGCTCAAGGGCACCGTGGCGAAATCCGGCAGGCCGAGATCCGCCCGGAGTTCGGCGCAGATCGGATGGATGACGCGGTCACGCACGATCTCAAGATAGCGCGGAGCGATGTCGTAGCCCTTCAGCCCCGAGAAGACGAAGATGCGCACCCAGACATAGTCGAAGATCCTCCCGGCATATTCGCTGTAGAAGCGCAGGATCCGTGCCTCCAGCGGTTGCGAGCGGTCCTGCACCAAGCCGCTCCAGGCCGGATTCCAGCGCTGCACGTAGACGTGCTCGTAGACGCGGTCGAGCAGCGCTTCCTTGGTGGGGAAATAGCGAAAGATCGCCGAGTGCGTGATGCCGAGGCTCTTGGCCAGTTCCCGTGTCTGACCGCCGAGGCCGTGCTCGGCGAAGAACTGCGCCGCTGCTTCCACGATCTGCTGCTCACGCTGTGCCGCCGGAAGGCGCCGCCGGCCGATGAGGTCGAGCGTCGGCGACTTTCCGTCCGGGGCATCCTCCAGGGTGGCGGGCGAATCCATGCTTCGTGACCGTTTGGTTATTTCGCTTGACGCGATCGTCCGCACTTGGATAGCTTGTAACCAAGCGGTCAACAACGATCGGACAAACGATCGACCGCAGCGACATGCGGCCTGTGGGAGGGACGCTCATGAAGGCTCGTGCCTTCGATTACCGCCGCGTGGCAAGCGTGGCGGAGGCGCTCGACGCCTATGCCGCCTGTGAAGGCGAGGCGCGCTTCCTCGCGGGCGGCCAGAGTCTGCTGCCGGCGCTGAACCTGCGCCTCGACGCGCCCGACCTGCTCATCGACATCGGACGGATCGAAAGTCTGCGCGGCATCGCGATTGAGGGCGACCGGCTGCGCATCGGCGCCCTGACGCGTCACGCCGAGACGCTGGCCTCCCCGCTGATCGCCGAGCATGCCCCGCTCCTGACCCAGGCCGCGGCCTACATGGCGCATCCGGCGATCCGCAATCTCGGCACGATGGGCGGCAGCCTCGCCCTGTCGGACCCGGCCTCCGAACTGCCGGCCTGCATGCGGGCGCTCGGCGCCGAGTTCGAGATCACCGGCCGTGACGGCACCCGGACGGTCGCGGCGGACGACTTCTTCCTCGACCTGTTCGAGAACGTGATCGAGCCCGGCGAGATGTTGACCGCGGTGCGCGTGCCGCTGCCCGTGCCCGGCACGCGGATGCGGTTCGAGGAAATCGCCCGGCGGCGCGGCGACTACGCCCTGGTCGGCCTCGCGGCGCATCTCGTCCTCACCGGTGAGACGGTGGAATCGGTCCGCCTCGCCTTCTGCTCGGTCGGCCCGACGCCGATGCGGGCGCCGACGGCCGAGGCGGCGCTTGCCGGCCGGCCGCTCGATGCGGCGGCCATCGCTGAAGCCACGGCGGCGCTCGCCGACGACCTCGCGCCGGACGAGGACGAGGGCTTCTCGGCGGCGGCGCGGATGCATCTCGCCCGCGTCCTGCTCGGCCGGGTGCTGCCCGCCCTGAGGGAACAAGAGGCCGGGGAGATGGCGGCATGATCGAGCCGCAGCCCGTCGCCGTCACCGTCAACGGCGCCCGCCTCCGTCGCTTCGTCGAACCGCGAGTCTCGCTGGCCGACTTCCTGCGGCAGGATCTCGGCCTCACCGGCACCCATCTCGGCTGCGAGGTCGGCGCCTGCGGCGCCTGCATCGTCAATCTCGACGGACAGCCGGTCCATGCCTGCCTGATGCTCGCGGTCCAGGCGGACGGGATGCGGATCGACACGGTCGAGGGCCTATCGGATTCCGGCGAACTCGCCGAATTGCAGGCGGCCTTCCACGCCCGCAACGCCCTGCAATGCGGCTTCTGCACGCCGGGCATCCTCGTGGTCGCCCGTGACTTTATCCGCGACTGCCGCGCGAGTGGACGCAAACCAACGCGAGCGGCGATCCGCGACGCGCTCTCCGGCAATTACTGTCGCTGTACCGGCTACGAGGCGATCGTCGACGCCATCGAGAGCGTCGCGGGCGCAGCCCCGATGCGGGAGGACGCGGCGTGAGTGCGGCGACCGACAGCCCGGCCCGCCACCGCGAGAAGGGCCGCTATATCGGCCGCGGCCTGCCGCGTCCGGGCGCCAAGCGCCTGCTCGCGGGGCGGGGCCGCTACACCGACGACGTGAGCCTGCCGCGCATGCTCCACGCCGCCTTTCTGCGAAGCCCCTACGCCCATGCCCGGCTCGGCGCCATCGACGTGTCGGAGGCGGCCGCGATGCCCGGCGTGCACCGGGTGCTGACGGGCGCGGATTTTTCCGCGATCTGCACGCCGTGGGTCGGAACGCTCAGCCACTTCAAGGGCATGCGCTCGGCGCCGCAACTCCCGCTGCCCCTCGAGAAGGTCGTCTGGGCCGGGCAGCCGGTGGTGATGGTGGTGGCCGAGACCCGCGCCGAGGCGGAGGACGCGCTCGAAGCGATCCAGGTCGCGTTCGAGGAACTGGAGGCGGTGGTCGATCTCGACGCCGCCCGCGCCCCCGACGCGCCCCGCATCGACGCGGACGCGCCCGACAACGTCCTGTTCCGCACCCGCATCGAGGCGGGCTCGACGGCGGAGGCCTTCGCGGGAGCGCAGAGCGTCGCGGTCGATCTGCGCTTCGGCCGGCACACGGCGGTGACGATGGAGCCGCGCGCCACGCTCGCCGATTTCGACCCGAGCGAGGAGCGGCTCACCGTCCACCAATCGACCCAGACGCCCTACCAGTTCCAGGATCTCTACGCCCGCCATTTCGGCCTGTCCGAGGCGCGGGTGCGGGTGATCGCGCCCGATGTCGGCGGCTCCTTCGGGATGAAGCTGCACGTCTACCACGAGGACATGGCGGTGGTGGGCGCGAGCCTCCTGCTCAGGCGGCCGGTGAAGTTCACCGCCGACCGGATGGAGGCCTTCGCCAGCGACATCCACGCCCGCGACCACCGGGTGCGCGCCCGCCTCGCCTTCGCTCCGGACGGCATCCTGACGGCGATCGAGGTAGACGACGTGACCGGCGTCGGCCCGTTCTCGGCCTATCCGCGCACCAGCGCGGTGGAGGGCAACCAGGTCGTGCGCCTGATCGGCGCGCCCTACCGGCTCACCGACTACCGCGCCGACCTCACGGTGGTGGCGCAGAACAAGGTGCAGATGAGCCAGTACCGCGCGGTCGGCCACCCGATCGCCTGCGCGGTGACGGAGCGCCTCGTCGATCTCGCCGCGGACAGGCTCGGCCTCGACCCGTTCGAGATCCGGCGGCGCAACACCATCACCGACGACATGTACCCGCACACCACGCCGAGCGGGTACCGGTTCGAGAGGCTCTCGCTCGCGACCTGCTTGTCGCGGCTCCACGACCTGATGGACTATCCGCGCCTGCGCGCCGAGCAGGCCGCCCTGCGCGAGAAGGGCGTCCATCGCGGCATCGGCATCGCCACCTATGTCGAGATCACCAACCCGACGCCCGCCTTCTACGGGGTCGGCGGCGCCCACATCTCGGCGCAGGACGGCTGCGTCCTCAAGCTGACGCCGGCCGGCGAGGTGCAATGCGCCATCAGCATCACCGAGCAGGGCCAGGGCAGCGAGGCGATCGTCGGCCAGATCGTCGCCGAGGGGCTCGGCGTCGATCGCGACGCGGTGCGCGTGCTCACCGGCGACACCGAGACGACGCCCTCGGGCGGCGCGACTTGGGCCTGCCGCGGCGCCGGCATCGGCGGCGAGACCGCGCTCCAGGCGAGCCGCAAGCTGAAGCGGCGCATCCTCGAGATCGCCGCGGCGATCCTGCAGGCGGAGGCCGAGGCCCTCGACATCCGCGAGGGCGCGGTGACGGATGCCGACGGCACGCCCCGCATGACGCTGAAGGAGTTGGCGAACCTCGCCTATTACCGCTCCGACCTGCTGCCGCCGGACGTCTCGCCCGCGCTCACGGTGGCGCATCACTTCGCACCGCGCGGCTACCCCTTCGCCTTCACCAACGGCATCCACGGCAGCCTCGTCGAGGTCGATGCCGAGACCGGCTTCGTGACGATCCTGAAGCACTGGGTGGTCGAGGATTGCGGGCGGGTCATCAACCCGCTGCTGGTGGACGAGCAGATCCGCGGCGGCGTGGTGCAGGGGCTCGGCGCCGCCTTCTTCGAGGAGTGCCGCTACGGCGAGACCGGCCAGCTCCTGAACGGCTCGATGACCGACTACCTCGTGCCGATGGCCTGCGAGATGCCCGACATCGTGATCGCGCATGTCGAGACGCCGACGGCGGACACCGAACTCGGCGCCAAGGGCTGCGGCGAGGCCGGCACCGCCGCCTCCTCGGGCGCGGCGCTCAACGCCGTCAACGATGCCCTGCGCCCGCTCGGCGCCAGCATCTCGCAGCTGCCGATGACGCCCGAACGCATCCTGAGGGCGCTCGACGTGATCTGAGCGCGCACATTCGATTTCGCGACGCGGGACCGCACGCACGAGTCCGCGCGACGACAGGGAGAGAACGATGAACCGACAGGGACCGGGACACGGCGCCGTCTCGCGCCGGACGCTCGTGCGGGGCATGGCCGCGGCCGGCACGCTCGCCGGGATCGGCATGCCCTTCGTCGCCCAGGCGGCGGAGCTGATCCGCATCGGCTTCCCGACGCCGGTCACCGGCCCGTTCGGCGCCGAGGCCAAGGACCAGATCCGCTCGGCAGAACTGGCGGTGAAGCAGTTCAACGAGGCCGGCGGCCTGAACGGGCGCATGGCCGAGTTGCTGGTGCGCGACGACAAGCTCAACCCCGGCGAGGCCGCGACCCGGACGCTGGAGCTGATCGAGAAGGACCGGGCCCACTTCATCGTCGGCGCCCTGTCGAGCGCGGTGCAGCTCTCGGTCAACGAGATCACCCGCTCGCGCAAGGTCCTCTACATCTCGATCAGCCAGTCCGACACGATCAACGAGGCCAAGGACTTCAGCCGCCACACCTTCCACGAGGCGCTCAACCCGCACATGACCACCGCGGCGGTGGCCAAGCACGCCTTCAAGAAGGGCACGCGGGTGGCGTATCTCGCCGCCGACTACGCCTACGGCCACGAGATGCTGCGCGGCTTCAAGCGCGCGGCGGCCGCCATCGGAGCCGAGACGGCGGGCGAGATCCTGCACCCGTTCGGCGCGCCCGACTACTCGACCTTCATGCCGCGCCTGCGCGCCATGCGCCCCGACATCCTGTGCATCTGCAATTTCGGCCGGGATCAGGCCAACAGCATCAAGCAGGCCAACGATTTCGGGCTGAAGAAGGCTTCGAAGATCGTCGTGCCGGTGCTGCTGCACAACCAGCGCCTCGCGGGCGGTGCGGACGCCTTCGCGGGCGTCGTCGGCGCCAGCAACTACTACTGGGGCCTTGAGGAGACGGTGCCGACGGCCAAGGCGTTCAACGACGCGTTCCGGGCGGCCTATGCGGGCGCGGTGCCGACCGATTACGGCGCCTACGGCTACACCGCCGTGCGCTCCCTGCTGATGGCGGTCCAGGCGGCAGGCGACACCGACACGGACAAGGTCATCGCTGCGCTCGAAGCCCTCAAATACGATGTCGCCAAGGGCCCCGAGAGCTACCGTTCCTGCGATCATCAGGCGATCCAATCGGTGCTCGTCACCGAGTCCAAGCCGAAATCCGAGATGAAGGGCGAGGTGGACCTGTTCAGGATCCTCGAGGTCGAGCCGGGCGCGGAGGCGATGCTCCGCACCTGCGACGAACTCGGCCATCGCGCCTGACGGCAACGGGAGGCGCCCATGAATCCGGAGTTCTTCGACCTCGAACTGATCGCCATGCAGCTCTTCTCGGGCGTGGCGCTCGGCGCCGTGTTCGTGATGCTGGCGCTCGGCCTGTCGATCATCTTCGGCATGCTCGGCATCGTGAACTTCGCCCACGGCCACGTCTTCATGGTCGGCGCCTATGCCGGCGTGTTCGTGATGGAGCGCACCGGCTCGTTCTGGGCGGCGCTGCTGTTCGGCCCGCTGATGGTCGGGGCGCTCGGCCTCGTGATCGAGCGCTTCCTGATCCGGCCGCTGGCCGGGCGCTCGCCCGACGATCCGCTGCTCCTCACCTTCGGCCTCGGCTACGTGCTGGTCGAGGGCGTGCGCATCCTGTTCGGCTCGGACGGGCTGCCCTTCGCCACGCCGGAGGAGCTGTCGGGCGTGGCCGATCTCGGCATCGGCTTCTTCCCGATCTACCGCCTGTTCGTGGTGGGCGTGGTCGCGCTGGTGCTCGTCGCCCTCTGGTACGGACTGGAGCGGACGCGGCTCGGACTGATCGTGCGGGCCGGCGCCCGCGATCCCGAGATCCTGCGGGTGCTCGGCGTCGATATCCAGCGGCTGTGGATGTGGGTGTTCGGGCTGGGCATCGCGCTGGCCGCGCTCGGCGGCGTGCTCGCCGCGCCGATGCGTTCGGTCAATCCGGAGATGGGCACCGTGGTGCTGGGCGAGGCCTTCGCCGTCACGGTGATCGGCGGGATGGGCTCGCTGATGGGCTCGGTCGTGGCCGGGCTGCTCGTCGGCATCGTGGTCTCGATGACCGCGCTTTTCGCCCCCGAGATGGCGAGCATCGCGATGTTCGCCTTCATGGCCCTGGTTCTGCTGGTCCGGCCGCAGGGCCTGTTCGGCAAGCCCGGCCTCGGCGTTTGAGGAGCCCCGCAATGCAGACCCTCGACCAGACCGTCGTCGAGGCACCGCCGACGGTGCCGCGACGCTCGCCGATCGCGCTCGACGGCGTCTCGCGCTGGCGCGCACCGCTGTCGATCCTCGCGCTGCTGGCGCTGCCCTTCCTGCTTCCCTCGCAGGCGCTCGCCGTCAACGTGCTGATCTACGGGCTCTACGCCGTCGGCTACAACCTGCTCTACGGCTATACCGGCCTCCTCTCCTTCGGCCACGCCGCCTTCTTCGGCACGGGGGCCTACCTCACCGGGATCGGCATCGGCGCGTTCGGCCTGCACCCGCTGCTGGCGATGGCGCTGGCGGTCGTCGCCGCGAGCGGGCTGGCACTCGCCATCGGCACGGTGTCGATCCGCTCGCGCGGCATCTACTTCGCCATGGTGACGCTGGCGCTCGCCCAACTCGTCTACTACGTCGCGCTCCAGGCCTCCTCCTGGACCGGGGGCGAGAACGGGCTTCGCGGCTTCACGGTCTCGACCATCGACCTCGGGATCGTCTCTCTCGACATCCTGAACCCGCTGACGAAGTACCTCTTCGTGCTGGCCTTCGTCGGCGCGGCGCTCGCGCTGATCTCGCGCATCCTCGCCTCGCCCTTCGGCGCGGTGATCGAGGCGATCCGCGAGAACGAGACCCGGGCCCGCGCCTGCGGCTTCGACGTGGAGCGCACCAAGCTCCTCGCCTTCGTGCTGTCCGGCCTGTTCTGCGGCCTCTCCGGGGCGCTCTCGGCGATCCACCTCTCGATCGTGCCGCTGGACAGCCTCGCCTACCACACCTCCGGCACGGCGGTCGTGATGACGCTGGTGGGCGGCGCGGGCACCTTCTTCGGCCCCTTCGTCGGCGCCCTGACCGTGCTGGTGCTGGAGGACGTCCTGAGCCTCTGGACGCCGCACTGGCAGCTCGCGCTCGGCTCTGTCTTCATCCTGTTCGTGCTGTTCCTGCCCCGCGGCCTCTGGGGCACGGCACTGGGGCGGCTCACCGCCTTGCGGGGGCGCCGATGAACCCGGTCTCGAACCCCATCCTCGAAGTCGAGAACCTCGGCCGCCGCTTCGGTGCCTTCACCGCCCTCGAAGGGGTCTCGGCCGCCTTCGGCGAGGGGCGCATCACCGCCATCATCGGCCCGAACGGGGCGGGCAAGAGCACGTTCTTCAACCTGCTCTCCGGTGCCCTCAAGCCGACGAGCGGGAGCCTGCGCTTCTCCGGCCGCGACATGGGCCGCGTACCCCAGGCGCGCTTTGCCCATCTCGGCATCGCCCGCTCCTACCAGATCACCAACCTGTTCCCGCGCCTGACCGCCCACGAGAACGTGCGCACGGCGATCCAGGCCCGCACCCGCCGCTACGATTTCTGGAGCCGGCGCGACGCGCTCACCGGCCTCGGCACGCGCGCCGACGAGATCCTCGACGCGGTCGGCCTCTCAGGCCGCCGCGACCGGCCCGCCGCCTCGCTCGCCCACGGCGAGCAGCGGGCGCTGGAGATCGGCATCGCGCTCGCCGCCGACCCGAAGCTGCTGCTGCTCGACGAGCCCACCGCCGGCATGGGACCGGAAGAGACCAAGGAGATGGTCGCGCTGCTGCGGCGCTTAGGGGAGAGCCGCACCATCCTGCTGGTCGAGCACAAGATGAAGATGATCCTCGGCCTGTCCGAGCGGATCCTCGTGCTGCATCACGGCCGGCTCATCGCCGACGGGACGCCGTCCGAGATCCAGGCCGACCGGGACGTACGCCGGGTCTATCTCGGCCAGAGCGGCGGGTACGGCCATGCTTGAGATCGATCGCCTCGACGCGTGGTACGGCCCGAGCCACGTGTTGCACGGCCTCTCCCTCGAGGTGCGACCCGGCGAGATCCTGGCACTGGTCGGCCGCAACGGCGCGGGCAAGACCACGACCATGAAGGCCGTGATGGGCCTGATCCCGAAGGTCGCCGGCTCCGTCCGCTTCCTCGGGGAGGATCTGCTCGGGCGCCCGGCCCATGCTCGCTTTCCGCGGGGTCTGGCCTACGTGCCCGAGGACCGGCGCATCGTGCCCGGCCTCACCGTGCGCGAGAACCTGAAGCTCGGTCTGCTGCGCGCCCCGGCCTCCATCAAGGAGGGACCAGCCATCGCCGAAATCGCCGAGACCTTCCCGCGCCTCGCCGAGCGGCTCGACCAGACGGCGGTGACGATGTCCGGCGGCGAGCAGCAGATGCTCGCCATTGCCCGCGCGATGATCGCGCGCCCCAAGCTGATCCTGCTCGACGAACCCTCGGAGGGCATCATGCCGGTGCTGGTCGAGGAGATGGGCCGGCTGTTCGTCGCCTTGCGCGAACGCGGGGTGACGCTGCTCCTCGTCGAGCAGAACGTCGAGTGGGCCCTCAACCTCGCCGACCGCGCCGTGATCATCGACCAGGGCGCGGTCGTGCACGAGAGCTCAGCCGCGGCCCTGCGCGCCGATACCGCGATTCAGGATCGCTACTGCGCGGTCTGACCGCCACGACCCGTTACGGGAGGGAAGCCATGGATATCACAGGCGAGTACCGCATCGCGGCGCCGCGCGCGGCCGTCTGGGCCGCCCTGAACGACCCGGAGGTGCTCGCCCGCTGCATCCCCGGCTGCAAGGAGCTGACGCAGGCCTCGCCCGAGGAGTTGGCCGCCAAGGTCGCCCTGAAGGTCGGACCGGTCTCGGCGACCTTCGCCGGTACCGTGCGGTTCGAGGACATCCGCGCCCCGGAGGGCTACACCCTGGTCGGCCAGGGCAACGGCGGCATGGCGGGCTTCGCCAAGGGCCGCGCCGTCGTCTCGCTCCGCGAGGAGGGCGCGGAAACCGTGCTGGCCTACGAGGCCAAGGCCGAGATCGGCGGCAAGATCGCCTCGCTCGGCGGACGCCTGATCCAGGGGACTTCGCGCAAGCTCGCCGACCAGTTCTTCGGCACCTTCGCCGCCGAACTCGGAGCGCCCGCGACCGCTTCCGAAGCGGTCGTCGCCACGCCCTGACGCTCCCGTCACCGAAGCTTCGAAAATCCGCCGGCCCGCAGGCCGGCACGGACAGGACAGAGCCATGCCTCAAGAGATTCCGCACTTCATCGACGGCGCACGCGTGCCGGGCCGTTCGGGGCGCACCGCGCCGGTCTACAACCCGGCCACCGGCGAGGAGACCGGCGCAGTGGCGCTGGCGAGCGGCGACGAGGTCGAGGCCGCGGTGGCGTCGGCCAAGGCCGCCGCCCCCGGCTGGGCGAAGACCACA
>NZ_SRHQ01000035.1:0-37227 GCF_004683995.1 Methylorubrum sp. Q1
CGTCTTCACGATGTAGCGCAGACCGTTGAACACCTCGCGCAGCTCGTGGTCGCGCTGAGCCGAGTCCTCTCGCAGCAGCGCGAGGTAGGGCGCCACCAGCGCCCATTCCTCATCGGACACGTCGGACGGATAGGCGCGGCGATCGGAAGGCATCATCCACAACGCCAATCCTGCCCATCAGTTCATAACACGATCTAGGCCGGGACCGTCTTTCGCAAGACGACGTTGTGGCGCGCGTCAGCCGTGCTAGATCGCGCCGGTCGAGCACGGCGGTGTCAGTGGGGGACTGTGACGACGATCTTCCCGAACTGCTCGTTCGACTCCAAGTAGACATGTGCCTGAACGATCGCGTCGAGCGAGAAAGTTTTCGCAATGATTGGCTCGAGCCCCCCGTCGGCGAGCCCGTCCTCAATAAAGGCCGCGGCGCGGGCCAGCCGCTCCGGGTCCCGAACGAACTCGAACAGGGTGTAGCCACGCAGCGTGAGAGCCTTCTGCAGCGCGGCGATGATCGGAAATGGTGTGGGTGCGGTCGCGAGGGCACCGTAGATCAGCATGACGCCGCGGTGGCTCATCGCCTGGGCGAGCGCCTCGGCCTGAGGGCCACCGACCGGGTCGAACACGAGGCGCGCGCCCTTGCCGCCCGTCGCATCGTTGACCGCGGCGCCGATCTCCTGCTCGGACGTGACGACAACATGCGCGGCGCCCGCCTCAACCAACGCCGCAGCCTTGGCACGCGTCCGGGTCGTCGCGATCGGGACCGCGCCGACGCTGTTCGCGATCTGGATCGCCGCGAGTCCGACACTTGAGGACGCCGCCGAAATGATGACCGCGTCGCCGCGCCCGAGACGACCGATGTCGATGAGGGCCCCCCACGCCGTGAGGTAGGCCATCCACACCGCCGCCGACTCAATCGTTGAGACGCCGGTCGGGCGTTGGAGGACAGCGTAGGCCGGAACGATGGCCGTGTCGGCATAAACGCCGTAATCGTTCATGGAGAAGGCCGGGATGACGCTGACGGAATCGCCCGGCGCAAACCCGTCGACGCCGTCTCCCAAGGCCTCGATGATCGCGGAGGCTTCGTAGCCGAGGCGCGCGGGCAGGCGCGGCTCTTCGAGGTAGGTGCCAGACCGGAACATCGCCTCGGCGCGATTGAGACCGATCGCCTCGATGCGGACGCGCATCTCTCCGCGCTGCGGAGCGCCGACCGGGAGATCATCGAACTGCATCACGTCCGGCCCGCCGGTCCGATGAAACCTGACCACGCGCGCCATGGCGACGTCTCCTTCAATGCTCGCGCCTCGGCGCGCGTGAGGGGCGCAGCAATCGCCCGGCGCAGAGGCCGGGCGAAGCCGATCCTACGGGCTCCCTCCGGTCCCTGCCGATGGGCGCTGACGCGCGCGGCAGGGACTCGGCTCAACACGGGCTCGGCGCGGCACGGGCGCGGCGCCCTCCGATGTCTCAGGCCGCCAGTTTCGTCGTGTTGTGCGGATCGATGACGAACTTCTTGGGCGCCCCCTGATCGAAGATCCGGTACGCTTCAGTCGCCCGTTCGAGCGGGATGACCTCGACGTTCACGACCTTGCCGAGATAGGGCATGCGATCCCAGAGGATCGCCATCATCAGATCGCGGTTGTAGTGCATGATGGGGGCTTGGCCGGCCGAGATATGCGGCGACTTGATCCAGGCCTTGCCGAAGTCGATCCGATACCGCCCGGCTTTGGCGTCGTCGTCGATGGCCTGGGGATCCCCCGGCGTGTAGATTCCGGGCGCTCCGACGGCGCCGTTGGCGCGAACGACCTCGACCATCGCGTTGAGGACGGCAGCCGGATCCTCTCCGGCGCCGGGCCCGTTCCCGTGCGCCTCGAAGCCGACGGCGTCGACGCCGCAATCCACCTCCCGTGCGCCGAGGATCGCCTCGATCTGGTCGGCGAGCGGCGTTTCGGAGGACAGATCGACGGTCTCATACCCGGCGCTCTTCACGAGGGCGAGACGCTCGCTGTTGATGTCGCCGACGATGATGCACGAGGCGCCCAGCAGCTGGGCAGAGGCGGCGGCACACCTGCCGACGGGTCCTGCACCCGCGATGTAGACTGTCGAACCGTATTTGACGCCTGCCTGGATGCAGCCGTGAAAGCCCGTGGGCAGAATGTCGGAGAGCAAGGTCAAATCCTTGATCTTCGCCAGCGCCTGATCCTTGTCGGGGAAGCGAAGCAGGTTCCAGTCGGCGTAGGGAACCATGAGATAGTCGGATTGTCCGCCCTGCCAGCCGCCGAGATTGAATCCGTAGGCGCCGCAATCGACCGCATCGTTGACGTTCATGCAGGTGTCGGTATGGCGCTCCTTGCAGTTGCGGCACCGCCCGCATGAGACGTTGAACGGGACCGAGCAGAGGTCGCCTTTCCTGATGAAATGCACATCGGGCCCGGTCTCGATCACCTCGCCCGTCATCTCGTGGCCGAGCACCATGCCGGAGGGGGCGGGGAACCGGCCGCGGTAGATATGCTGGTCGCTGCCGCAGATGTTGGTGGTGACGATCTTGAGGATCGCCCCGTGCGGCGTCGCGTTACCCTTGGGATCGACGAGCTTCGGAAAATCGAAGGTTTGAAGCTCGACCTTTCTCGGCCCCATATACGTGATGACCCGATTGCTGGATGCCATGACGGATGTTCCTTCCTCATTTCAGGACGGGTCAATCGTCTCCGATCGGCCCGCGGCGGCGTCTCAGGGCAGCTTCGCCGCCAGCACGTCGAGCTTCTCGATCTGCGGGGCTGTGGCGAACAGATCGGAGGCCCTCTCCATCAGGGCCGACGCCACACGGCCGGAGAGGTGGGCTTGCCGTGCGGCTTCGTCGGGAAACGCGTCGAAGATCCCGAAGGTCGACGGGCCCAGACGCAGGCCGAACCACGCGACGGTTCCGGGCTCGTCCTGCACGACGGGCAGACTGTCCCGCAGAAACGTCTCGACCGCCGCTTCCTGTCCGGGCTTGGCGTTCAGGATGACGAGAAGTGCAAATTTGGCCATCGGCCTGTTCCTTCCGGAGAGTCTCAGACAACGCAGACGTGACCGCCGCGCCGGGCCCGCATTGGACGGGGTCCGGCGCCCCTTCAGTCGCCGACGGCGGTCGCGCTCCGGCCGCGGGCGCGATCGACGAGGGGTGCGGTCGGGACGGTGGCGCTCACCACGAACAGGCTCGCGATGGCGCTCTAAAGCCGTTCATCCACCAGTTCTGGACCGGCGCATGGTCCACGCCTGCGGCCCCGGCCGATTGCCGAACCGGCCCGTGCGGGGAGCCTCCACCCACCCGATGCGTCCGTATCGTCCGGCGCGTGGGGGAAGGACCGGCCGTGATCCGGCCTCTTCAATGCGGCGTGGTCTGTTCGGGAGCCTTGTCCTGCTGGTCGCCTTCGGTGCCGTTCTGACGGGAGACGCCTTCGGATCCGGAGGCCTGGCCGGTGTCGGAGCCCCGAACCTGCACGCGGCGCGCCCGCTGCTGCGCCTCGGTCTTCGGCAACGTGATCGTCAGCACCCCGTTCTCGACCCGAGCCTCGACCCGTTCAGGATCGACCCGGAACGGCAGCGCAAGGGCGCGCTGGAACGTGCCGAACATGCGCTCGCTCACATGGGTGCTCTGCCGGTCTTCCTGGCGCTCGATCTCCTTGACGGCGCGAATGACCAGGGTGTCCTCGTCGATCGTCACCTCGACATCCGCCTCGCGCGCGCCGGGCACCTCGGCGGTGATGCGCACCGCGTGCGCCGTTTCGGTGATGTCGATGTCCGGGACGAGGATTGCGGCACCCAGCGGGCTGGAGGCACCCGCGGTTCCGGCACCCGCCCCTGGCGCGTCCTCGAGAAGGCGGTTCATGTCGTGGTAGAGGGCGAGAAGCGGCGTGAACAACGGGCCCGGCATGCCGTGGCGCGTCGAACGGCTCGACCTCTGGAAGGCTCCTGGTCCGCGAGACATGATATCGATTCTCCCTGTGGACTGGCAGAATTGGTCCGGCTGGGGTTGGATTAGCCGGTCAGCCGCGAAGCGGCCCTGACGCCGGTCAGTTCGGCGTCAGGCTCGGCCCTGCGCCGCGCAGGCCTCGACAATCTCCCGGCGGACGAGGTCGGGCTGCGCCCCCAAGGCCCGCACAATCGCCTGCAGCACATGCCGCAAGCCGCCGACCTGATCGATGAGGTCGAGCACGACCGGGATGCCGTCGTCGTTGATCCCGAGATCGTGCTGGAGATCTCCGATCAGTTGGGCCCTGGCCACATCGATCTCGAAATAGTGCCAGACGCCCTCCCGGAGCGTGGGTCGAAGCCAGCCGCTTTCGAGCCAGATCTCGAGCGTGCCGGGGTTCAGGTCCGACCGAGCCTGGAATTCGCGCGCGTCCATATCGTCCCCTCTTCACTCTGCCCGATGCCACGCGGCGATCGCGCGTTCGAGCTCCGGATCGGGCTTGTCCGGGAGCTTGATCAGCAGCTTGACGTAGGCATCCCCCGCGGTCCTGTCCGACCGCGGGACGCCCTTGCCCTTGAGGCGAAGCACCGTGCCGGATGTGCTCCATTTCGGAATCGTCAGGGTCACGGGCCCGAAGGGGGCCGATACGGCGATCCGGCCGCCGAGCACCGCCGCGTGCAGCGGAACGCCCTGTTCGAAATGGATGTCGTCGCCCTGGCGCCGGAAGACCGGGTGCGGGCGGACGCCGATCGCGATCAACGCATCGCCCGGCGGCGCGCCGTTCCGCCCCGGTTCGCCCTTGCCGCGCAGGCGCAGGGTCTGTCCCTCGCTTGTCCCGGCCGGGATGCGGACATCGAGCGTCGCGCCGTCCGGCAGGGTCACCGCGCGGGTGGTGCCGTTGACCGCATCGAGGAAATCGAGGTCGAGATGGTAGCGGGTATCGGCGCCCCGCCGCCGGACATCCGCCCGATTCCGGCGTCCAAAGATCTCCGAGAGGAGGTCGTCGGTATCGAAATCCGCAAAGCCTGCGTCGCTCTCATAGGCATGACCCGCGGATGGCTCCGAGACGTCACGATAGTAGCGATGTCGGGGCCGCTCGACGCCGGAGATGTCGACCTCGCCGCGATTGAACCGCGCGCGCTTCTCCGGATCGCTCAACAGGTCATAGGCCCGTGACACGTTCTTGAACTGCTCTTCCGCCTCCGTATTGCCCGGGTTCAGGTCCGGATGCAGTTTGCGCGCGAGCTTGCGGTAGGCTTTCTGGATCTGCTCCGGGGAGGCATCGCGCTCCACGCCCAGAATCGCATAGGGATCGTCGCTCAACGCTTCCTCCCTGCCGCCCTCGGTGGCGAGGCCCGCACCCGTTGCGGACGCCGTCTTAGGGATTGGCCTTGTCGTGATCGTCCCGGGCCATGGCGCGACGGGTCACAGTGACCCGGGCGGGGCGCAGGAGCCGATCGTGGAGGACGTAGCCATCCTCCATGACGTCGTGGACGGTCCCGGGCGCGGTCGCCGGATCATCGACCTCCATCATGGCCTCATGCCGCAACGGGTCGAACGGAGCACCACGGGCATCGACCCGTTGCACGCCGACGCCCTCAAGGGCCGCCATCAGCAGGCGCTCCGTGGCGCGAACCCCGTCGATGAGCGACGCGCCCTGCGACTCCGGCTGGTCTGACGCGACGATGGCCCGGCGCAGGTTGTCCAGAACCGGCAGAAGCGCGCGGGCGAGGCCCGTCACGGCGAAGCGCCGCTCATCCGCCAGGTCGCGCGTTGCCCGACGCCGTGTGTTGTCGGCCTCGGCCAGGGCCCGTAGGACGCGGTCCTGAAGGGCGGCGTTCTCGGCCTGCAGGGCCGTGGTCGCGTCCGCGCCCGGCTGAGGGGCCGCGCCGGCCTCCGGCGGCGGGGACTGGCCAGCGGGGGCGGGCGGAGCGCTCGCTGCATCCATGGGCGTCTCGGCCATATCAGGCCTCCTGTCGGCACGGGGGGATGTCAGGCCGCCTGAGCCAGGCTCGCGCCCTTGACCGAGAGCTGGCCGTTGAGGACCGAGACCGGGACCGGCTCGCCGTCCCTGATCGCACCCGTCAGGAGCATCCTGGCCAGCGGGTTCTGCAGATGGCGCTGGATCACGCGCTTCAGGGGTCGCGCACCGTAGACCGGATCGTAACCGGCATTCGCGAGCCAGTCCTTGGCCGCCGCCTCGACCTGCAGGACGATCTTCCGTTCGGCCAGCCGCCGTTCGAGGCCTTCGAGCTGGATGTCGACGATCCGGCGCATGTCGCTGCGGCCCAGGCGGTTGAACAGGATGATCTCGTCGAGCCGGTTCAGGAATTCCGGCCGGAACGCGCGGCGCACGACCTCCATGACCTGCTCGCGTGCCGCCTCGGCCGGCTGGCCCTCCATCAGGGCGGCCAGGAACTCGGCGCCGAGGTTCGACGTCAAGACGATGATCGTGTTGCGGAAGTCGACCGTGTGGCCCTGCCCGTCCGTCAGCCGGCCGTCATCGAGCACCTGCAGCAGGATATTGAACACGTCCGGGTGCGCCTTCTCGACCTCGTCGAACAGGATCACCTGATAGGGGCGCCGCCGGACCGCCTCCGTCAGGACGCCGCCCTCCTCGTAGCCGACATAGCCGGGCGGCGCGCCGACGAGCCGTGAGACCGCGTGCTTCTCCATGAATTCGGACATGTCGACCCGCAGCATCGCCCGGTCGTCGTCGAACAGGAATTCGGCCACCGCCTTGCACAACTCGGTCTTGCCGACGCCGGTCGGCCCGAGGAACAGGAAGGAGCCGATCGGCCGGTTCGGGTCCTGCAGGCCCGCACGGGCCCGCCGGACCGCGTCGGACACGGCCACGACCGCCGGTTCCTGGCCGACCACGCGCTGGCTCAGCTTGTCGTCCATCGCCATCAGCTTGTCGCGCTCGCCTTCGAGCATCCGCGTGACCGGAATGCCCGTCCAGCGCGCGACGACGGAGGCGATGTCCTCGGCCGTGACTTCCTGCTTGATCAACCGGCCTTGGCTCGCCTGCATCGCGTCCGCGAGCCGTTGCTCCAATTGCGGGATCACGGCGTAGAGCAGTTCGCCCGCGCGGGTCAGGTCGCCCCGCCGCTCCACCTGCTCGAGTTCGATCTTGGCCTGCTCGGCGCGCTCCTTCAGCTGCTTCATCTCGCCGAGCTTCGCCTTCTCGGCCTGCCATTGAGCGGTCAGCTCGGCCTGCTTCGTCTCCAAGGTGCCGAGTTCATCCTCGACCTTGGTCAGGCGCTCCCGTGCGCCCGGATCCGTCTCCTTCTTAAGGGCCTCCCGCTCGATCTTGAGCTGGATCACGCGGCGGTCGATCTCGTCGAGTTCCCGGGGCTTCGACTCCGCGGCGATCCGGAGCCGGCTCGCGGCCTCGTCGACGAGGTCGATCGCCTTATCGGGCAGGAACCGGTCCGCGATGTAGCGGTGGGACAGCGTGGCGGCCGCGACGATCGCGCTGTCGGTGATCCGCACACCGTGATGGAGCTCGTACTTCTCCTTCAGACCGCGCAGGATCGAGATCGTCTCCTCGACGGAGGGCTCGCCCACGAACACGGGCTGGAAGCGGCGGGCGAGCGCGGCATCCTTCTCGATGTTCTTGCGATACTCATCCAGGGTGGTGGCACCGATGCAGTGCAATTCGCCCCGGGCCAGGGCCGGCTTCAGCATGTTGGAGGCATCCATCGCCCCCTCGGCCTTTCCGGCGCCGACGAGGGTGTGCAATTCGTCGATGAACAGGATGACGTCGCCCGAAGCCGAGACTTCCTGAAGAACGGCCTTCAACCGTTCCTCAAACTCGCCCCGGTACTTCGCGCCGGCCAAGAGCGAACCGAGATCGAGGGACAGGAGACGGCGATCCTTCAGTGTGTCGGGCACGTCGCCGTTGACCATGCGCTGGGCGAGCCCTTCGACGATCGCGGTCTTGCCGACGCCCGGCTCGCCGATCAGCACGGGATTGTTCTTCGTCCGGCGCGAGAGAACCTCGACGGTGCGCCGGATCTCCCCGTCGCGTCCGATCACCGGATCGAGCTTGCCCTGGCGGGCATCCTCGGTGAAATCGCGCGTGTATTTCCGCAGGGCCTCGTAGCCTTCCTCGGCCGACGCGCTGTCGGCCCGGCGCCCCTTCCGCAGTTCGGCGATAGCGCCCTTGAGCGATTCCGGCGTCACGCCCGCCTCCCGGAGGAGCGCGCCCGGACCGTCCGGGGTCTCGGCCAGGGCGAGCAGCAGGTATTCGACCGTGACGAAGCTGTCCCCGGCCGCCCGCGCCCGCTCCTCGGCCTGCTCGAACAGGCGTGCGGTTTCGGGTGCCATGAAGATCTGGCCGGCACCGGAGCCCTCGACGCTCGGAAGCTTGGCCAAATCGCGGTCCAGATCCGACGCGAGCACCTCGGGGCGGCCGCCCGCGGACCGGATCAACGCCTTCGCCAGGCCGTCCGCGTCGTCGAGCAGCGCCTTGAGGAGGTGGAGCGGCGTGAGCCGCTGATGGCCCTTGCGCTGGGCCAGGCTCTGGGCGGCCTGGATCGCGCCCTTGAGATGATCGGTGTACGTGTCGATCTGCATCGCTCACCTCGGATGATGGACGCTGACGGCGCGGCGGATGCCGGCTCGGCGTACGCCGAACCAGCGACGCGGAGCTGGGCCGGCCCTAATGCGCGCCCTGGTCCTTCCGGCCGTGCTCCTCGAATTCCGCGTCGACGACCTCGCTCTGCGGGCCGCTCCCGCCGCCGCCTACACCGGCCTCGGATCCTTCGGGCGGCGCGGTCATGACCTGGGCCAGCCGCTGCGCCAGCTGCGACAGGCGCTCCGTCGCCTGCTTGATGCGGTCGACGACCTCGCCGCCAATCGCCTCGCGCAAAGCCGTGATCGCTTGTTGCAACTCGCTCTTCAGGTCGCTCGGAACCCGCTCGCCCGCCTCCTGCTGGCTGCGCTCGGCGGTGTAGATCGCGGCATCGGCTTGGTTGCGGGCGTCGGCCAGTTCCCGGCGCCGCCTGTCCTCCTCCGCGTGGGCCTCGGCTTCCCGCACCATGCGCTGGATCTCGCTCTGATCCAGCCCGCCCGAGGCCTGGATGCGGATCTGCTGTTCCTTGCCGCTGGCTTTGTCCTTGGCCGTCACGTTGACGATGCCGTTGGCGTCGATGTCGAAGGTCACCTCGATCTGCGGCGTGCCGCGGGGCGCCGGCGGGATGCCGACGAGGTCGAACTGGCCGAGCATCTTGTTGTCGGCCGCCATCTCGCGCTCGCCCTGGAAGACCCGGACCGTGACGGCGCTCTGGTTGTCCTCGGCCGTCGAGAAGGTCTGGCTGCGCTTCGTCGGAATGGTGGTGTTGCGCTCGATCAGCTTGGTCATCACGCCGCCGAGCGTCTCGAGGCCGAGGGACAGCGGGGTCACGTCGAGAAGCAGCACGTCCTTGACGTCGCCCTGGAGCACGCCGGCCTGGATCGCAGCACCGATGGCGACGACCTCGTCCGGGTTGACGCCCCGATGGGGCTCGCGCCCGAACAGGGTCTGGACCACCTCCTGCACCTTCGGCATCCGCGTCTGGCCGCCGACGAGGACGACCTCCGCGATGTCGGACGGTTGCAGCCCGGCATCCTTCAGCGCGGCCTCGCACGGCCCGATCGTGCGCTTGATCAGGTCGTCGACCAGGGCTTCGAGCTTGGCGCGGGAGAGCTTGATATTCAGATGCTTCGGCCCGGCCTGATCGGCCGTAATGAAGGGCAGGTTGACCTCGGTCTGGGTCGCCGAGGACAGCTCGATCTTGGCCTTTTCGGCGGCATCCTTCAGACGCTGGAGAGCGAGCTTGTCCTTGGTCAGGTCGATGCCCTGCTCCTTCTTGAACTCGGCCGTCAGGTACTCGACCACGCGGTTGTCGAAGTCCTCGCCGCCCAGGAAGGTGTCGCCGTTGGTGGATTTCACCTCGAAGACGCCGTCGCCGATCTCCAGGATCGACACGTCGAAGGTGCCACCGCCGAGGTCGTAGACCGCGACGCGGCCGTTGCCCTTCTTGTCGAGGCCGTAGGCGAGCGCGGCGGCCGTCGGCTCGTTGATGATGCGCATCACCTCAAGGCCGGCGATCTTGCCGGCATCCTTAGTGGCCTGACGCTGGGCGTCGTTGAAGTAGGCCGGAACCGTGATGACGGCCTGCGTCACGGACTGACCGAGCTTCAGCTCGGCGGTCTCCCGCATGCGCTGCAGAATATAGGCGGAGATTTGGCTCGGGCTGTACGTCTTGCCCTTGATCTCGACCCAGGCGTCACCGTTCTGCCCGGATACGATCTTATAGGGCACCATCCCGATATCTTTCTTGGTGATCGGGTCGTCGTAACGTCGCCCGATCAGCCGCTTGATGGCGAAAACGGTGTTTTCCGGATTCGTGATCATCTGCCGCTTGGCCGGCTGCCCGACCAGAACTTCGCCAGATTCCGTGAAGGCCACCACCGACGGGGTCGTGCGACCGCCCTCGGCGTTCTCAATGACATTGGCCTTGCTGCCGTCCATCACGGCGACGCAGGAGTTCGTCGTGCCGAGATCAATGCCGATCGCCTTTGCCATGGAAAGACTCCTTCCTGTGCGCGCCTTGCAGACCGATCGAGATCGCGGCCGGGTCGATGTGCGTCGCGGCCTGCGTGGGGCTGACCGCCCACACCACGCGCTACGGCCTGGACCGCACCGATTGAATGGCAGCCGCCAGATGCTGGTAGTCGAACGGACCATCGTGCCGATGGCCGTTGATGAAGAAGGTCGGCGTTCCGTTGACGCCACTCCGAACGCCGCTCAGAAAGTCTTGCGCGACCTTCGGGGCATAGGTCCTCGCCTCGAGGGCAACCTCGAAATCGCGCACCGACAGGCCGAGCGCCCGGACTGCGCCCACGAGGAAGGGCAGGCTCAACTGATCCTGATGCGCGTAGATCGCATCGTGCATGTCCCAGAACCGGCCCTGCGCCCCCGCGAACTCGGCGGTCTCCGCAGCCGGCTCCGCGAACGGGTGGATCTCGGTGAGCGGGAAATGGCGGAACACGTAGGTGAGGTCGTCGCCGAAGTGCCGGCCGAGCCGCAGGACCTCGACATGCGCGGCGCGGCAATAGGGACATTCGTAGTCGCCGTACTCGACGAGCACCACCCGCCCCGCGGCGGCACCCCGGGCATGGTCAGCCGCGGACACCGGCACTCTGAGTTCGGCCATCGCTTTTCTCCTTGGTCTCGAGTCGATCCAGCGCATCGAGGATGCCGTCTGCACCGGGATTGACGGCGATCGGGGAGCGGTAGCTCCAGAAGATGAGTCCCTCGCGATCCACCACGAACAGCGCGCGCTCGCAGAAGCCGTCGGCGTCGCGGTAGGCGCCGTATTGGCGGGCGACGGCGCCCTTCGGCTCGAAGTCCGCGAGCAGGGGGAAATGGAGATGGCGCGTCTCGGCGAAGGCCTGATGGCACCAGGCACTATCGACCGAGATTCCGACGACTTCGGCGTCGTGCCTCCGAAATATCGGCAGCACCTGATTGTAGACCGCCATCTGATCTCCGCAGACCGGGCTCCAATCCGCGGGATAGAACGCCAGAACGGCGGGCCGTCCGCGCAGATCGCCGAGCGAGAGAGTCTGGTCCGGAGTAACGTGGAGCGTGAAATCGGGCGCCGTGACTCCCGGTGCTAAGACGTGTCCCATCCTGAATCTCCCGGCCAGCCTGCGGGGCAACCAGGGCGCATATGACGACGCGGCGGGGCGTCTCGGCACTGACGCGCATCAGTTCCGGTGGCGGATATCGGGCCGCTCCTCCGCGCATCCGCGCCGGTCCCCGGCGCGCGATCTCCGCGTCGGCCTCGCCGCGCGGTGCCCGCCGATTGTGAGGTCGCCGCCGAGTCGCAGGATGAACCGACGGATCCGGGACAGTCCCTAGGTGCCCTCCGAATTGTGAGACCTGCAACGATGCGCGATCTCGGAGATCTCGAGATCTCGCGAGCGGGGAGCATCATGCTGCAGTATGGTTACGCCGTGCCTGCTCCCGGCCCGCATGTTCAATGGCCGCCCGCTCTGGCCCAGGCCACTGGCGATCTCACGCTGGCGCGCACCATCCCCCTCGGACGGGCCGAGCATTTCTCGCCCGGCGCGACCCTCTATGCCGAAGGCGATGTCGCAGATGCTGTATACTGGGTGGTTGCCGGGATAATCCGCACAGTCAACATCGGTCGCGACGGAAATCGGGTCGTGCGCGGCTTCTATCTATCCGGGGATTTCTTCGGGTTGGAGCGAACCCCGTTACATGCCTCTTCGGCCGAGGCGGTCAGCGAGACGCGGGCCGTGCGCTGTTCCCGCTCTCGGCTGGACACGCTTGCGATATCGGACGCGCAGGTCGCGAACGAACTCTTGTCATGGCTGCTGCGGATGATCGAACGCGCCCAGGATCTCTCGGCGCTCGGCCGCGCCAGCGCCGCTCAGAAGCTCGCGTATTTCCTGATCGACCTCATGGACAGGGTTTCGGCCGGTCGATCGATCGCATTGCCGATGTCGCGCACCGACATCGGAGATTATATCGGCCTCTCGAGCGAGACCGTCAGCCGGGCGTTCACCACGCTGCGCCTCGACGGGCTGATCGCCACGCGCGGACGCTACGTCACCCTCCTCGATCCGGTCGCCCTCAAGCGCTTGAACGGCAACCTGATGCGCGATGCGAGCTAGCACGCGGCGCCGAAGCGGAGACTGCTTCTGCGAAAACGGGCGTCTTGAAAAACTCAGATCCGCTCCCGATTGCATCGCGTACGGGACACGACGATCGTGCGGCGGACCGGCCTGGCAGGTCCTACGAGAGCCCTTTCCCGTGCGGGAGAGGGGGCTCGCGCCGCGTTCGGTGAAGCTGGCGTCCCTGCTGTGGATCGCGTTGCACCGCGATCGGGCACGGCTCTAAGCTGTCAACTGCGGTAACACTTCGAGGCCGATCTCTTCGAGCACGTCGTCCGCACTGCGGGCGCCGTACTTCAGATTCAGGATCACGTGGTGGACGCCGATCGCGCGGAGCGCGACCAAGAAGCCGAGCAGGGCCTTGCGACCGCTGCGGAACCCGAGGTGAATGGGTTGCGGCGGGTGGTCCGGATCGCTGTGCAGATCGACGTAGAGGGATTGGGCGAAGGGCTTGAACCGATCTGGCGCCACCGCTGCGGTGGTGGCCCTCCACTGGGCCGCGAGGTCGGCTTGGCGCTCGAGGGAGCGCGGGTAGGTGATCCAGCCGTCCGCATGTTCGGCGATCCACTCCGGACTCTGCCGGCTCGATCCGGTGACGAGGATCGGCAGCCGCCCGATCGGCTTCGGCACGAGGTCGACGGTGCCGAGCATCTCGCCGAAGCGCGAGCGCAGGGTGGGGAACGACTCCTCGAGAACCTGGCGGATGACGACGAGGCTCTCGCGGAACAAGACGTCGCGCGCATCCGAGGGAACGCCGAAGGCCGGGAATTCGATCGGCCGATCACCCGAGGCCACCCCCATGACGAAACGGCCCCCCGACAACCGGTCCACGGAGGCGGCGGCCTTGGCGGTATGGAGCGGGTGGCGCAGGGGCAGGACGATCGACCCCGTCGCCAGGGCGATCGCACGCGTCTGCGCGGCGATCCACCCGAGCCAGACCCACGGGTCGTAGATCTGCCCGAGGTCTCCGAAGTTCGGATCCCGCAGGGGCACGTCGCGGGTCCAGAGCGCCGCGTATCCGAGTTCCTCTGCCCGGACGGCCAGGCGCTCCTGATCGCGCATGGTCGGCTGGTCGCGCTGGAAGGCCTCTATGGGGAAGAAGACGCCGACCGTCAGGCGGCCCGGGGCGAACATGCGCCGGAATCCGGGCGTGACGCTCGGGTCTGCTGTGCCTTGAACGTGAAGCATCGGACGATCCCGGCGTTCGGCGGCCCCCGCGTCGGTGTCAGCAACCACGTTCCGGGGTCCCGGGCCCTGACGCATATCAGCCGGATCCAGGCACCGGATCGAACGCCGAGCGGAGCGGGCGTTCGGTATTACTGCCCGACGCGGCGGCGATACGCGCTGGGCAATACGCCGTAGGCGGCTTTGAACCGGCGGCCGAAATGGGTCATGTCCGAGAAGCCCCAGCCATAGGCGATCTCGCTGACCGTCCGGCCGCGTTGCCTGGGATCTTCCAGGGCCTGCCGACAACGCGCGAGGCGCCGCGCTTGGATAAGCTGCACGATCGACGTGTTCTCATCCGCCAGCACTGCATTGGCGTATCGCACGCTGACCCCGGCCGCGCTGGCGACCGAGCTGGCGTCGAGGGTCCGGTCGGCCAAGTGCGCTTCGACCACGGCCCGCAGTTCCACGCGGACAAGGGAGCGGGACCGCGACGTGCGCACCCTGTCCTGAGCCATCGTCCGCCCGACGGCCAGGGTGATCAGGTCGAGCAGGTGCGGTTCGAGAAGAGATTCGGCGGCCGAACTCAAATCGCCCGTGTGATGCGGCAGCATCGCGAGGCTGGCCGACAGCAGGCTGTTCTCGGCCGTGCTCGGCGTGATCGCCCGGGCCGTCATCTCCCGCGTCTTCCCGAGGCGCGCTTCCATGAGCTGCCGTGGAACCTTCAGGACAAGGATGTCCGAAGCTTCGGAAAACCGTCCCTCGTAGGGCAAGGCCGGGTCGATCAGGGTGATGTCCCCCGCCCCCAGCACGACGTGGCGGCCATCCTGCTCGAGGGCGATCCGCCCACCGAATTGCCGACAGATGAGCAGCTCGTCGGCGTTGCCGTGCGCGATGTGACGGCGGGTGTGGGTGACCGACATGTCCGAGTTCTGAAACGAGACAAGTCCGATGGCGCCGACCGTACCGGCGCGCAGCCGAGCCCGAAACGTATCGCGGCATCCCGGGATGGATTCGTGATCAACGACATCCTTCCGGGCCGCATCGTGCCAGAAATCGAAACGGTCCCGCGGGTGGATGTTCTCCGTCGAGAATACGGTCTTCACATGGACCTCGCATGTCCGAATAGCCGACGAAGAAGGCCGAACAGGCCGATTCGGAGCCGCACGGGCATGATCTATTGGCCCTCGGTGGGTCGAAGGCAACCGGCGGCACCAGATCCGGCCTAAACAGATCGTCTGACATGATACGGTTTCAACGCAGGCGGCCGGCCCGACTTCCGGGGCACGGCATGGCGATGCGCGTCGACTTCAGCGACGCCCACGCCGCGTTACTGCGCGCGTTCGGCGCCGGAGTTGCGCGGACGGCATCGTCCCCCGACAGAACCCAGCCTTGGGGGTGGCGCGGGATGAGGGCAGGGATCGCCTCCGACTGGCGACGCCCTCACCGATTATCAAGGATGATTATTCTTACTCATAATACTTACGCTTATGTCTCGACCACCGCGATATTTGGCCAGCGATATCGATCTTGAAAATCTCTGGCCCCGGATATTCGATCAGCGATCACTCTCGGCACATCGTCCGGGCGATGGCGAGCCGCACTTTCCTGATCGAACAAATCAATATCGGCAGTGGACCTGGTCGAATGGCACCACGTCGAGCACGAATAGCTTCCTCATCGGACAGACTTTGATGTGACAAGACATCGCAATTTTGAGATTAAGGCGAGTGCTATACATTTCGATAATCAGTAATGCGCGGCATCCGCGGCCGAGAGTTCTTCATCACTTCGCAGCCTGGCTATTACCGACAACCTGATTGGGTGGACTGGACCTATGACGCACATCGATGCGCGGCGCTGCGCCAATGCGTTGGATTTGGCCGGCGATATTGTTTCAGCTTATGTCGCCAATAATTCCTTGACCATGTCCGAACTTCCGAAGCTCATTGCGGGTGTTCATGCGGCGTTGAACGATCTCGCAAACGGAGCGACCACGGACACACCGGTCGAAGCCCACAAGGCGACACCGGCGCAGATCCGCAAGTCGGTCACGCCGGATGCGCTGATCAGCTTCCTCGACGGCAAAGCCTACAAGACGCTGAAGCGACACCTGGCCCGCCACGGGCTCAACCCGCGCAGTTACCGGGAGCGCTACGGCTTGCCGGCCGACTACCCGATGGTCGCCCCAAGCTACGCCGAGCAGCGCTCCCAGATCGCCAAGGCGATCGGCCTCGGCCAGCCGATCAACGCGGAAGCGATCCGCGCGGCGGCCGGCGCGTCGCACCCACAGCCGGACCGCGCGAACCGCCGCGGCCGGCGCAGATCGGCGGACCGGTAACATCATCGTCATGCCGTCGCGCATGCGAGATGGGCAAGCTCGACGGGCCAGAAGCCGGAATTCCCATGCCGGGTCCGCGCAGCGGCGACCCTGTCGCTCCCGTTTGAAGAAGTCCAACGCGCGCGTTCCTCAACCCGTGCGCTGACAGCGTGTTTTTCAGGCTCAGCGCGGCCGGACATCGGGGCGAGCGGACCTGAGTGGATTCAACATGTATCCGGTTCATCCCAACGAGGTCGGGCGTCTCGAGGCTCTGCGCGACCTCGACGTATTCGACTCGCCCCCCGAGCCGCGGTTCGACGCCCTCTGCCGGACGGCGCAGGCGCTGTTCGGAGTCCCGATCGCCCTCGTCAGCCTCGTCGGCGAGACCGAGCAGCGCTTCAAGGGTCAATGTGGCCTGGCTTTGAGCGGCTCGCCGCGGGCCGTATCCTTCTGCACTTACGCCATCCTGTCCGACGGGGTGATGGTGGTCGAGGACGCGACACGCGATGCGCGGTTCGCCGTGAATCCACTGGTCACGGGCGAACCGCAGATCCGCTTCTACGCCGGCGCGCCGCTCGTGCTCGCCCCGGGCCTCCATCTCGGCTCCCTGTGCGTCATCGACCGGGTGCCGCGCACCTTCACGGTCGAGCAGCAGAGCCAGCTTCGGAATCTGGCGGAGATCGCCGTCACCCTGCTGCGCATGGGCCGGGCCGAGCGCCAGGCTCGCGAGAGCGCGGCCCTGTACCGGCTGCTGGCCGACAACGCCACCGATGTGATCGTCCGCTGCGACCGCGACGGCACGCGCCGCTACGTATCGCCGGCGGCGAAGCGACTGCTCGGCTTCGAGCCGGAGGAACTCCTCGGCACGAAGCCGATCGACTTCGTCCATCCGCACGACGCCGCAGCCTTCGCCCACCTGCTCCATCAGGTGGGGTGCGGACAGATCGAACAGGCGGTCAGCCAGCAGCGGTACCGCCGCAAGGACGGCTCGTGGGTCTGGGTCGAGGTCTCGTTCAACCGGACCTACGACCCGGCGCTGGGGGCGCCGGACGGCTACGTCGCCGTCATCCGCGACATCGCCCTGCGCAAGGAAGCCGAGCGGCAGATGGCTCATATGGCGCGTCACGATCCGCTCACGGGCCTGCCGAACCGGCTCCACTTCCGCGAGCAGCTTGCGTGTGCGATCGCGCGGACACAGCGGGGCGGCGACGGCTTCGCGCTGTTCTGCCTCGATCTGGATCGGTTCAAGCCGGTCAACGATACCCTGGGGCATCAGGCCGGCGACAGCCTGCTGTGCGCGGTGGCGCAGCGGCTGAAGGGGGTCCTGCGCGCCGATGATCTGGTGGCGCGCCTGGGAGGCGACGAGTTCGTCATCATCCAGACCGGGCAGGGCAACGTCGCGGAATCGGTCGCGCTGGCCGAGCGCCTGCTGGCGGCGATCGCGGCGCCGGTCGATCTCGACGGCTATCCGGCGAGCATCGGCCTCAGCATCGGGATCGCCCGCGCGCCGGACGACGGACTCGACGCCGACCGCCTGTTCTCGCGCGCAGACCAGGCGCTCTACCGCGCCAAGGCCGCCCATCGCGGCGGCTATCACCTGTACGGGTCCGAGGCGGCCGGACCTGCCAGCGCCGATCAGGGGCAGGCACTGGGTCCAACGACGGATCGCGCGCGCCCGGCCCGGTCCGGGCCCGGGCTGCTCGGCGCCCTCTTCAGCGGACTGCTCGCGAGCAGCACCGACTGCGTGACGCTCGTCGATCCGGGGGGCCATCTCCTGTTCATGAGCGCCGGCAACAGGACCGTGATGGAGATCGCGGACATCGAGCCGCTGCTCGGACGATCCTGGCTCGACTTCTGGCACGGGGCGGATCGCGAAGCGGCTCGGAACGCCCTCGCGACCGTGAGGGCCGGGGACGGCGCCAGCTTCCGCGGCTTCTGCCCGACGCCCTCGGGGCAGCCGAAATGGTGGGCGGTCAACCTCAGCCCGCTTCCGGGCGACCGATCCGGCCCGGCGCGCATTCTGGCCGTGTCCCGGGACATCACAGCCCAGGTCGCGCTGGAGGCCGATCTGCAAACGACGGCGCGGCGCTATCAGGCGCTGATCGAGGCCACGGGCGCCATGGTCTGGCGCGCGGACGCGGCCGGCGGCCTCGTCGAGATCAGCGGCTGGGCGGCCTACACGGGACAGGACCCGGACGCCTCTCTCGGGCTCGGCTGGCTGGAGGCCGTGCATCCGGACGATCAGGAGGCGGTCACCGCGACATGGCATGCCACCAGGGCCACCGCGCAGGCCGGCATGGCCACGTACCGGGTCCGCCATGGGCAGGACCGGTATCGCTGGGTCCTGGGCCGGACCGTCCCGTTGAAGGACGAGGCCGGTCAGGTCCGGGAATGGGTCGGCACGATCACCGACATCCACGAGCGGCATGAGGCCGCCGAGACCATCCGGGTCCAGGAGGAGCGGTACCGCTTGGCCGTGCGCGCCACGCAGGACGGCATCTGGGACTGGGATGTGGCGTCGGACGATGTGTCCTGGATCAAGTCGACCGGCGAAGTGCTCACCTACACGGATGACGCGAGCAAGCCGTCGCGGTCGCGTTGGGGGGCTCGGATCCATCCCGAGGATCGTGCGCGCGTGCTCACCGGCTTTGCCGCCGCCGTCGAAGGCACGGATGATCGGTGGTAGGCCGCGTACCGCTACCGCGGGGACGACGGGGTCTACACGGAGGTGATCGACCAAGCCTTCGTCGTCCGCGATGCCGGAGGGCGGCCTATCCGGATGGTCGGTGCGGTCCGCGATATGACCGAGCAGCGGCAGGCCTTGTCCGCGCTCCGCGCCAGCGAGGAGCGGCTGCGTCTGGCCCTGCGTGCCGGTCGGATGGTGGCGTGGGAGCACAACCTCACGACGGGGCGCAGCACCCGATCCGAGAACGCCCCGCAGATCCTCGGTCTGCCCGCCCCGTGGCAATCGGAGTTCCTCGATCTCGTACACCCGGACGACCGGGCGCCCATGGCGGATTTCATCCGATCGGGCGAGGCGCGCGCGGAGCACGAGTTCCGGTACGTCTCACCTGCCGGCCGCCTCCAATGGCTGTGTTCGTCGGTCGAGCGGGTCGATGCGGATCGGATCGTGGGGATCACCTTCGACGTCACGGAACGCAAGCTCGCGCAGGAGAAGCTGTGGCAAACCGCCAACCTCGACGCCCTCACGGGTCTGCCGAACCGGCAATTGTTCCGCGGGCGGATCGAGGCGGCCCTCTCGGAGGCGGAGCGGGACGGGACCTGCGTGAGCCTGCTGCTGATCGACCTCGATCGTCTCAGGGCCCTGAACGACACCCTCGGCCACGACGTCGGCGATGCCGTGATCTGCGCGGTCGCCGATCGCCTGCGGGACGGCCTGCGCCCCTGCGATACGCTCGCGCGGCTGACGGGCGACGAGTTCGCCCTCATTCTCGTCGAGCCGCTGCTCTTGTCCCACGCCGTTCAGCACGCGGAAACGCTGATCGAGCGCCTGCGGCAGCCCTTGCGGATCCGGGACCATACGCTGACCTGCCAAGCCAGCGTCGGCGTGGCGGCCTACCCGGATCACCACGCCGATTGGCGCGAGCTTCTCAAGGACGCCGACCTCGCGCTGACCCAGGCCAAGCTGCGGGGCCGCGACCGTGTCGTCGCGTTCTCGCCCTCGATGCGCGTGGACGCCCTGCGCCGGCTACGGATCGCCGCCGAGGTTCGCGCCGCCCTCGCGGCCGGGCAGATTGTGCCGTACTACCAGCCGAAGGTCTGCATCACGACCGGCCGGATCGTCGGCTTCGAGGCGCTGGCTCGCTGGCGCCACCCCGAGAGGGGTCTGCTGACACCGGGCTATTTCGGTTCGGCCTTCGAGGATCCGGAGCTGTCCACCGCGATCGGCGACACCATTCTCGAAACGGCGGCGGCCGACATGCGGTCCTGGAACGAGCAGGACCTCCCCTTCGGGCGCGTCGCAGTGAACTTCGCGTCGGCCGAGTTCCGCAAGCCCGATCTGGCCGGCCTGATCCTCGATATCCTGAACCGCTTCGGGATCCCCGCACCACAATTCGAGGTCGAGATCACCGAGACGGTCTTCCTCGGACACGGCGCGAAGACCCTTCCCGCGACCCTCGCACGCCTGCACGACCGCGGCATCAGCATCGCGCTCGACGATTTCGGGACAGGCTTCGCCTCGCTCACGCACCTGAAGCAGTTCCCGGTCAATCACATCAAGGTGGACCGGAGCTTCGTGCGCGATCTGGACCAGGACGCGGACAGCGCGGCGATCGTGGCGGCCGTGATCGGCCTCGGCCGGAACCTCGGGATGACGGTCACGGCGGAAGGTGTGGAAACGGTGGGGCAGGCGCAGCACCTCGCGGCCATGGGGTGTGACTACGCGCAGGGCTACCTCTATGCCGAGCCGATGGCGGGCGCGCGCGTGCCGTGGCTGCTGAACACGTGGCAGCCCGACGCGTTCGTTGGTGAGCATCTCTCGGCACGCTCGGCACAAGGGCTTGGCCATTCTGCCGAAATCAATTTTCTTGTCTGTTCTAGAGACTGCTGAGACGCCTGCGCGGCTGTCCGCTGTTGCCGACGGGGTGACTCAGCTGCTGCGGTCGTCTCGGATGAAGGCCAAGAGTTCGCTTTTAGGCGCTATGCCTATCTCGCCTTGCGCCCTACACCACGTTCGACCTCTTGCACCACATGTCCGCTTCAGAGTGGGGCGCTTACCGGGCCGCTCCATCGAGCGGCGGATCGCCCCCAACCTGTCGCCGAGATGCCGGTGCGCCTAGCGCGGCAGCACCTTCGCCACGTGCAGGCTTTGAAGGGCGCTCACGAGGGCCGCAACGCTATCAAAGCTCTTTCCGACCCCGCTCCCAATCTTGCCCAGATCGGAGACGCGATCGAAGTCACTCTGGAACACGAAGTCGCTGATGCTCCATTTGGTCGCCCACTCGTGGGAAATGTCACGCCGAACTCTGCTCGGCGATCGGTCGCTTCCAGTTGAGCATCTTGCCGGCCATGTAAAGTGGCCAAGCGCATCGGAACCGAGAAGCGGGGGGCAGTTCCCGCGGCGCGGCAAGTATTTCTCAAAGCGTCGACTCGAACCAACTTAGGCACCAGCGGTTGACGGTGTGGCGATGGCAAACGTCCCGACCGGGAGTTCCTATGGCTGAAGCCCAGGAGCAGACCCTCAGATTGCAGGTCGCCAATGCCCGCCCCCAGGATGCGGGGCAGGGCATCGGCCGTATCGTCTCAGCGGCGACCGTGTCTGCCCAAGCATTGTACAGGGGCACCGCTCCCGCGATGGACGATCGAGATCGCGGTTGAGTCCGGCCCCCGCGCGCGGGGCGCCCTGTCCGTGATGCCGCGCGGACTCGTCTGCCTCTTAACGGTTGACCAAAGCGGCAATGGCCGGCGATGCGAGGCGGAAGTCTGTCGGCGATATGGGTGGATGGGGACGCAGGATCGGCTTGCGCGAGGGGCCGATATTCTCGGCCGTGCTCGCCGGCGCTCTTCGGCCGATACCGCGTTGGCGAGTGATAAGGGGACGACTGATGACCCCTGACCTGAAGCATCTGTACGAGGCAGCAAACAAGGCTGGATCGCTCGAATGGCACGTCGCAGTTTTGCCCGACGACCGCACAGTGATCATACGTGCGATCCTTCTGGCTCTGAGAGAGCCGTCCTATGATATGATCCGCGCGGCCGATGACACCGGGATGGTCGGCGGCGATGGTCAGAGGCGATTTCGAGAGGGAGCTCGCCGCGATGATCGATCACATTCTCACCGAGCCCACTATGGCGTGAGGCTTCGGCGCGCAAGGCAATTACGGTGCAGGTCACCGGAAGGACAGTATTCGGCGCCGGCACCTGCCGTGTGCTTGCCCAGGCCTTCGCGCTAAAGGCCGAGGCCTTCCCAACCGCGAAGCGGGATCTGCGATTGTCGGACGAATGCGTCCGGCTCGTGCGGCACGGCCCACGGGCCGGAGCGGGCGATCCAGATCGGCATCGGTCCGATCCCGGCGGGGCCGGTCGCGCGCGATTGCGGCATGAGCATATTTGAGGACTGGGTCCGCCTCGGTGCTCGTCGCCGGGACCGTCAACCTCCGAAGTTCGTCCAAGCCGGCCGCCGGCAGGGGCCGCGAACAATCGCTCATCCGTCTGACGCGGATCAGTGTGCGAGGTCCATCGCGGAAGCAGAACTTCGATTGCAGAGACTGTCGGCGGCCATGACCCCGGTTTCGGTCGCGCGCCGTGTCCAACATCGTTTCCAGGGAGTGGTCTCATGAACCTCTATCGCCACGTTCGACCGGGCGCAACTTGGCGGGATGCCCTGGTGCACAACGGTCTGCACCACGCGTCTCGGCCTCAGCGTTCGGGTCATGCCGCCGGGGCGCGCCATCGCGTCATCGCGACGCTCGTGGCGGCGGCCATGTGCGCGGGCGGTGTCGCGACGGTCGGGGTGGCCGTGCCGGCCTTCTCTCAGGTCGTCCGCCTCCTCAGCGTGGACGTGAAGGAAGTGGCGAAAGGCTGGCGCACGACGAAACTGCACGGTAGCGCTGTCGTCAATGACAAGAATGAGAAAATCGGCAGCATCGACGATATCATCATCGGAAAAGATAAGGTTCTATTCGCCGTCATACAGGTGGGAGGATTCCTCGGGCTCGGCGGTCACCTGATTGCAACCCCGTTCGAGCGGCTGCAACTCGATGACGAGAAAGGAAAGATCGTGCTGCCCGGTGCCAGTAAGGACGAGCTGAGTAAATTGCCGGAGTTTCATTACCTCACATGACGGCAGCCTGGCGCGACGCGTGATCGACCGGTCCCGCCGGGTGCCCTCAACACAAACAAGGCCGGCGCCGACAGTCTGAACGACGGCTCGATCGCGGTGCGGGCGCGCCGAGCCCTCGCGCCACGCGGCGCAATGCTCGACCGAACGTCACCGCGACGCAGAAACAGCCGAACCGGACTATTGAGGAGGCTTACGATGAAACTCCGACCGCTGCACGATCGGGTCGTCGTCAGGCGCACCGGTGCCGAGGAGAAGACCAAGGGAGGCATCATCATTCCCGATACGGCGAAGGAAAAGCCCCAGGAGGGTGAAGTCGTCGCCGTCGGTCTGGGTGTACGTGACGACAACGGGAACATGGTCGGCCTCGACGTCAAGGCCGGCGACCGCGTGATCTTCGGGAAATGGTCCGGGACTGAACTGGTCGTCGATGGCGAGGATGTCTTGGTCATGAAGGAGTCCGACATCATCGGCGTCATTGTCGATTAGATCGCGCCTTCCGCACAACCAAGATTGAAAATCTGGCTTATGGAGCGGAATCATGGCTGCCAAGGAAGTCAAGTTCTCCGTCACAGCGCGCGCGCTGATGCTGCGCGGCGTCGACATCCTCGCCGACGCGGTGAAGGTGACGCTGGGCCCGAAGGGCCGCAACGTCGTGATCGAAAAGAGCTTCGGCGCCCCGCGCATCACCAAGGACGGTGTGACGGTCGCCAAGGAGATCGAGCTCGCCGACAGGTTCGAGAACATGGGCGCCCAGATGGTGCGCGAAGTGGCCTCGAAGACCAACGACATCGCCGGTGACGGCACCACCACCGCGACCATTCTGGCCCAGGCCATCGTCCGCGAGGGCGCCAAGTACGTCGCCGCCGGCATGAACCCGATGGATTTGAAGCGCGGCATCGACCTCGCGACGACGGCGGTTATCAGGGAATTGGAGAAGAACGCCCGCAAGATCACCAGGAACGATGAGATCGCTCAGATCGGCACGGTCTCGGCCAACGGCGATCCGGAGATCGGCCGTATGCTCGCCGACGCCATGCAGAGGGTCGGCAACGAGGGCGTCATCACCGTCGAGGAGGCCCGCACCGCCGAGACCGAGCTCTATGTCGTCGAGGGCATGCAGTTCGACCGCGGCTATATTTCGCCCTACTTCGTCACGAACCCGGAGAAGATGGTCGCCGAGCTCGAGGATCCCTACATCCTCATCCACGAGAAGAAGCTGTCCTCGCTCCAGGCCATGCTGCCGGTGCTCGAGGCCGTGGTCCAGACCGGCAAGCCGCTCCTGATCATCGCCGAGGACATCGAGGGCGAGGCGCTCGCCACGCTGGTGGTGAACAAGCTGCGCGGCGGCCTGAAGGTCGCGGCCGTGAAGGCGCCGGGCTTCGGTGACCGCCGCAAGGCGATGCTCGAGGACATCGCGATCCTGACCAAGGGCCAGACCATCTCCGAGGATCTCGGCATCAAGCTCGAGAACGTGACGCTCCCGATGCTCGGCCGCGCCAAGCGGGTGCGGATCGAGAAGGAGACCACCACGATCATCGACGGCGCCGGCGAGAAGGCCGACATCGAGGGCCGGATCAGCCAGATCAAGGCGCAGATCGAGGAGACGACCTCGGACTACGACCGCGAGAAGCTCCAGGAGCGTCTGGCCAAGCTCGCGGGCGGCGTCGCGGTGATCCGCGTCGGCGGTTTGACCGAGATCGAGGTCAAGGAGAAGAAGGATCGGGTCGAGGACGCGCTGCACGCCACCCGCGCGGCGGTCGAGGAAGGCATCGTCCCCGGTGGCGGCGTCGCGCTGCTCCGGGCAAAGGAGGCGGCCCGCGGCCTGACGAGCGAGAACAGCGAGGTGCAATCCGGCATCAAGATCGTCCTCAAGGCCCTCGAGGCTCCAATTCGTCAGATCGCCGACAACGCTGGCGTCGAAGGATCCCTCGTGGTCGGAAAGGTCATGGAAAGTAACTCGCCGACATTCGGCTTCGACGCTCAGACCGAGCGTTACGTTGACATGATCGAGGCCGGGATCGTCGATCCCGTGAAGGTGGTGCGCACCGCCCTGCAGGACGCGGCCTCGGTCGCCGGCCTGCTCGTCACCACGGAGGCGATGATCGCCGAAACGCCCAAGAAGGACCCACCGCCGCCCATGCCGGGTGGAGGCATGGGTGGTGGATTGGGGGGCATGGATTTCTGAGCCGCCGTGACACGCCGTTTCCGACGTGATTGCCGATGCTCGCGGATCATGGGTCCAGCAGTGAGAGTAAAACACAGATTTCGCGAAGCGCTATGAGTATCGGGGCTCGGACGGACCGAGTGACGGCCGAGTCCGGCGGATCCGGAAGCGGTGCAATTCCCAAAACGCCGCTACAGATTATGGACAGGTCATGCTGCAGCAACGGTCCGAGATTCCCAGTGATGCTCCGTTCACGCTGATCGACGAGGCGCCTTCGCCAGCACGGATCGAAGCGTTCAGCGATGGGGTTTTCGCGATCATCATCACGCTCCTAGTCCTGGACATCCGCGTGCCGCGGGAAGCCGAGCGGCACGGAGAGGAACTGGCGGCGTTGTTGCTGCGGCAGTGGCCCGTCTATGCCGCCTACGTCCTCAGCTTCCTGCAGATCGGCGTGGTGTGGGCCAACCATCACACCATGTTCCATTATCTCCGCCATAGCGACCATGTGCTGCTGTTCACGAACCTGATCTTGCTGCTCTGCGTCGCCATTCTTCCGTTCACGACCGCGCTCATGGCGGAATACGCGCGTACCGACACGAACGACCTTCGCGTCGCAGCGCTGCTCTACAGCGCCGCGCTCTGTCTGGCGGGGACGATGTTCAGCTTCATGTGGCAGCATGCCCAGCGCGCTAAACTGGTGAAAGCAAACGTAGACGCGAATCGTCTCTACGCGCTGACTTGGCATTGGCGGCTCGTGCCGCTCCTGTACGGCCTCGCCTTCGTTCTGGCCTTCGTAACCCCCTATCTCAGCATCAGCATCTATATCCTGTTGCTGATCTACTACGCCCTGCCGGGCCCCACGATGGTGCGCTGGACGACGAGGCAGCGAGAGGCCTGGGTCGCAACTCGGGCTTCGGGCGGTCGACGGCGCTAACCCCGCAGCCGCACAGGTGGCCCAGGAGCACAGTCGGCCTGAGGTCGCGCGGCCATTCCTCCCGGGTACGGGAGCGGCTCCTCCGAGGTGCCAGCCGAGGTGCCAACGATGGGCTCGGACTGCGCGACGGTCCGTTGCAGGTCCTCTGAGCCTACCGTGAGAGGATTGCCTACAGTTCCCGAATAGATGCCGGGCCCGACACGGATTGACACCTTGAATGCCCTCGAAGCGGCGGAACAGCGCGTCCGGGTTGACGGCATTCTCTGCGGTACGGGGGGGGTATGCCCCGCATGTCTGACACCGCATCGCCGCGTTGCGCGCTGACGCGCGTCAATGCGCGCGCGCCGCGGGATGTCAGTCTCGACCGGACGGGATTTTCTCAGGGCTGCCGCGAGAGGGTGCTTCGATGGCCGAGAATGTGGTTGCCGTCGCCGGATTGTTCGAGGACTACGAGACGGCTGCGACGGCGGTCCAGGCGCTCGAGCGCGCCGGCCTGCACCGTGTCGAGATCAGCTTGGTATCGAACGACGCGGACACGAAACAGACCGAGCGCCTCGACGGGAGCGCTCGGAACCCGGCGGTCGCTGGCGCTGCGGTGGGCGGCGTCGTGGGCGGCAGCGTGACCGCGCTCGCGGCTCTCACCGCGCTTGCCATCCCGGGCGTCGGACCGGTTGTAGCGGCCGGCTTCGTCGCGGCTGCGCTCGGCGGGGCCGCCGTCGGTGGACTCGCGGGCGCTCTGATCGGGGCGGGTCTCAGCGCCGATGACGCGGACGCGTACGTCGAAGGCATCCGCCGCGGCGGCACCCTGGTCGTCGTGCGCACACCCGAAACGCACGTCGCCCGGATCGAGGACATCCTCGACCAAGCAGGCGCGGTCACCGTAGAGGAGAGGGAAGCCGAATGGCGCGAGGCGGGCACCGGCGGACACGCCTGAGCGCACGTCCGGAGACGTCAATGGACGCGGCTTCGCTCGCGCATGGCTTCGACCGCGAGCGCCCGATAGACCAGCGCGAAAGCTTGCATCACGCCCAGGTAGTCGCCGTGGGCCGAGGCGAAGCTGTGGGCTAGATGGAGAAGCTCGGGGTTGTTCGCCTCGAGGTCGTGGATGCACGCCACCGTGAAGGTCTCGGTCCCTGTCTCGTCGATCTCACGCACGAGGCGATCACGGGTCTCCGGGCTGACGCGCGGGAGCGGATGGAGCAGGGTGCCGAATTCGGCGCCGCACTCCGCGGCGAGCGCCCGGTAGAACAGGCCGAAACCCAACAAGATCTTGGACGGCTTCCCGAGGTCCGTCGCGCAACGCGCCACCATGTCAAGAATCTCTGGATTGTTTCGCTTGAGATCTTGCGTGAGGCTGTCGATGCAGGCTTCGGGCCCACGATCGTCGAACTCTCGGTGCACGCGCTCTGAAGTGGACATGACGACGCGCGGGAGAAACTGCATCGTTCCCAGACCTTTCGGCATTCGAAGACGAATACGGGGCGCCGTTCTAGCTCACGCGCGCGCGCCCGTCTTGCCTCAGGCTGTCGCAGGTTTGGCCGTCACACAGAACGACGACCGCAGGGCGAGATCTGACGCCCCAGGCGCTGCGGCGCCGTGATTTCATCAGTTCGGGCCTTCCGGTCGGCGAGGCTCACGAGGAGGGCCGCGGACGCGCGGCCGGGCGGACGAGCGGGCACTCCACGAGGCAGCGGGTCCGGTGCCGCTCTACGTCGCAGTCGCAGTCCCATTGAGGTTCCGGCTCTGCGCGTCACCCAGATGCGCGGATCACGGAGAAACTGCGGTCCTATCGAGGCGACGCTGAAACCTCGGGCCTGGTCCCTGCGTGAGATGAAGCGCCGTGCGCGGCTGCTGTTCAGCCAGGAGCAGCTCGCCACCTCGTCCGGAGCTTTCCCGGACAGGCCGCTTCGACGGGCCGCTTGGCCCGGGAGTCGCGAGACGGGCTGGATAGGCCTCCCTGCCGCGGCGCAGGGTGTCAGCCGCCCCCGTCTTCACGAGTCGCATCCTGGACGCGCACGACGCCACGGAGGCCGCCGCGTGAGCTGGCACTCCGGAGCGAGGCCCAGGGCTGGCCCGGCCGCAGTTCCTTGGCCCACCGAGCCTCGGCCCAGACAGGTTCCGAAGCCGAACCGCGCGCCTAAAGGCTGATTGTGATGCGGTTATCGACCTTAGTGACGCCCGGCGCCGCCCAAGCGACCCGTTCGGCTTCCTGGCGCTCGGCCCAGGAGCGGACCGTCCCATTGAGGACCACCTCACTGCCTTTGGCCTCGACCATGACGCGGTTCGCATCCACCTCAGCGCTGCGCCGGAAAGCCTCATCGATCTTTTGCTTGATCTCCGAGGCAGCGGCGCGCGGCTTCACTTGGACGAGATTGCTGACGCCCTTCACGCCGCGGACCCAACGCACCGCCGCTTCTGCCGCCCCCCTCTGGTACTGCCACTCGACCTCGCCTTCGAGACTGACCCAGCCGCTTTTCACCGTGACCTGGATGTGCTCCGCGCTCATGGGCAGCCGGTTCTTGAGGGCCGCGACGGCGTCGCGCGCAATCTCCGGATCGGGCCTCTCGTCGACACTGGGCAGGCGAACCTCGATATCATTTGCCACGCCCGCGACGCCGGCGACGTGCTTCGCGGCGCGCTCCGCCTCCCACTTGTCTGTGAAGCTCCTCGTAAAGCCGGTCAGCGTGACGACGCCGTTCTTCACGGTCACGGCGACGTCGGTCGAATCAATGCTGGGGTTCCAGCGGAGTTCGGCTTCAACGTCTCTCTTGATTTCTGCGTCGGTTCGGACGGCCATTGTCGTACCTCCTGTGTGGCGGACGGGAATCGGAGCCCTTTGTCGACGGCGGAGTGCGCCCACCGTGAGCCGCGCCGCGAGCCGCGCTCAGTATCGGCGCCGGGGTTGAGGCTCCCTGACCGGCGTCATCGTGCGACCTGTTTGCGGAAACGACCGCGGCTAAGGTGGCTCTGGCGCTCCCCGCCGAGATCTCCGCTCGCTGATTTCGGGGCTGGCCTCCCCTGAGTGGGCGAAGCGGAAGACAAATTTTGCTGCGGTCTGCGCCCACCGCTCTGATGCGTGTCAGCCCAGTGCAGTTTCGTCCGCATGCAGCCCGGACAGGCTCGCGAGCCGAATGGGGTGACGCTCGTGCGGATGCGGCCAGGTCCGGGATATTTCCGCGATCACTTCGCGGAGTGCCGATGGCGGCGACGTCAGACCTTCGCGCGACGGGACGGGCGCATCCCGCGGCAGCCTTCCGGCTCGGATCGCGGCCGATCACGCTGAAGGCTGACGGTTTCGGTCCCCGAAACGGACCGATCTCGGGATCAGGTCTCTGGCATCGGGCTCGTGCTCGACCGCATCGATCAGGCCGGCGGCGTGCGGCAGGTCGTGAACGAATGTCTGCCAGCCTTGCCGGTGTAGCCTGACGCTACCGCCGGCCTTATGGGGCCGGGATCGTCGGCGCGCGGCCGATCCTGAAGTCAGACTGATCCGCGTCAGGGCCGAGACGGGAAGCACCCGCTAATCGATGGTCTTCCGCCCGCTCGACCGAGGAAGCAAGCCGGGCGGTATCCTGCCAAGCTTAGGGAGGATCCACATTATGTCTCGCGAACCCGTCGCCTTCCAGCGGTCGGGCGGTTCGATCGAGCGCGGCGTGCCGAGCCCGCTGTTGCCGCCGTTTCTCGCTCTCTACCACGACATGAACCGCCTGCTCGAGGTTATGCCGGGCGCGGGCGCTGGAACCGCAGGTGCGGCCGACCAGCTCGACGCCAAGATCCTCGTCCCGGACATCACCATGACCGAGACGGAGCGTGACGTGCGCATCACCGCAGAGGTGCCCGGCGCTCGTGAGGCGGATGTCGAGGTGATGCTCGATGACGACACCGTGATCATCCGCGCCGTGAAGGAGATCGAGCACGCGGAGGATCGGCAGAGTTATCAGGTGCGTGAGCGCCTCTTCGGCACGTTCCAGCGTGCGCTTGCACTGCCGTTCCGTGTCGATCCTGAGCAGGCCGAGGCTCGTGTCGCGAACGGGGTGCTCACGATCACGCTCCCGAAGAGCGGGGCTCAGCGGCGCACGCGCCGCGTGCAGGTTCGTGGCGCCAGCGCCGACCACGCCCCGGCAGGCTCCCCCAGCCAGAGCGGCGTCGCATCGGACCAGCAGGACAAAGCGCCCGACCAGACCATGCCGCACTGATGGACCGGATCACAGGCCGGTCCATCTCACACACTCCAGACGACGAGGACGCACATGGCTGGTGGAAGCCCTCAACCCTCAGGACTCGGCCGGATCTCGCTCGATACGGACGTCATGAACCATTCGCTGGCCCAGAACTGGTGGGTAATAGCCCTCCGGGGCGTACTCGCGATCGTGTTCAGCATCACGGCCCTCGCGATGCCGGTCTCGACCCTCATCTCCCTGATTCTAATCTTCGCCGCCTATATGCTGGTGGACGGCATCTTCGCCATCGTCGCATCTCTGCGGGCGGCGCAGCACAGCAAGCGCTGGGGAGCCCTCTTCTTCGGCGGCCTCGTCAACATCATCACAGGGGTTCTTGCCGCCGCGTGGCCCGGCATCACCGCCCTCGTGTTCGTGGTGCTGACGGCGGTATGGTCCATCATCTCAGGGAGTACCATGGTGGTCGCGGCGATCCGCCTCAAGCGCAACCACGGACGGTGGTGGCTTGCACTTGGCGGAGTGTCATCGATCGCCTTCGGGATCATTCTCGTTCTTGCCCCGCTCGCGGGTGCCGTGGTGCTGACATGGTGGATCGGAATCTACGCCTTCGTCTTCGGCATCGCCATGCTGGTGCTCGCCTTCAGGCTTCGCGAACACCGCAACGATCGGCCGATCCCCGGAATGGCGCAGCCGGCGCAAAGCGCGATCTGAGGACCTGGCGGATCAGGGCCGGATTTCACCGGCCCCCGCTCGGGCTTGGTCAGAATCGTCTCCGTTGCCGACCCTCCGATCCCTGAGGGTTGCGGCCCATCGCGACGGTCGCCGATGAAGCCCGGGGGGCTGGACGCGTGCGGGTCGGTCACCGTCTCCGCACGACGCCCGGGCCCTGGCGCTCAGAATGTCAGTTGAAGAGGCTTACGCGGCGTTCCGCTCCGCCGCGCAGGACAACGTCGATGTCACGCAAAGCCCGTGTCCGGCCTTCTTGGAAGCGCTGGAAGAAGGTGACAAAGTCCGGCGATCGGAAGATGGGCGTCCGCAAGCACAAGCGGTAGGCCAGCGGCGGCGCCGACCCTGCCAAGGTCCTCGCGGAGTTCGAACGATGCCGCAGCAGCGGACCGGCCCCCGAGTCTCGACAAGCCCTAGCCTTCGAAGCCGACGCCAAGACCGGGGTGCCGCACCGGTGTCTACCGGGCCGGACCGAAACGGATCGGTGTCAGCGTTATGTGGCGAGCGCCGTCCGATCCTGAACATTCCGAACCACAGGGTCGCCAACGTCGCGGGCTCAACACGCGGACGGTCGCGCTCATAAAAGAGCGACGCGCCTTGGCGGACAAGGCGCGAGCTGATGTCTCGATAGGCTGTTCGACGTGACGCCCGACCGGCCGATGGGAAGACGGTTTAGTCAGGGAGAGCCACCGATGAGCGAGGAGGGACGGCACATCGTCTGCCCGCACTGCGCGAGCATCAATCGCGTTCCCTTGTCCAGGCCGGCCAAGGCGGCGCGTTGCGGGCGGTGCAAGCAGGGGCTGTTCACCGGACAGCCTTTTTCGGTCGACGCCGCACAGTTCGACCAGCATATCCAGAAGAACGACATTCCGGTCGTGGTGGATTTCTGGGCTGCGTGGTGCGGTCCCTGCAAGGTGATGGCGCCCGTGTTTGAGAAAGTCTCCGCCGAGCTTGAGCCCGACTTCCGGTTCCTCAAGGTCGACACCGAAGCGGAGCAGGGGTTGGCAGCGCGATACGGTATCCGCAGCATACCCACGATGATACTATTCGCGAAAGGCGAAGCGGTTGCCCGACATGCCGGCGCGGTCAATGCCGAGGCCCTCCGAGCCTGGCTCCGGCTGCACGAGATCCGGTGAGAGCCTGCACGGGGCACGAACGGGAGACCAGGCGAACTGACAGGCATCAGTGCGGCCCGGCGTCGGCGCGCCTAAGCGAGCTGAGCATGATTCCACATCGTTCGATGGTGATTCCATGACCGCGCTTCCCGTCGCAGGTATCGCTCGGTTCGAGCACTTCTTTCGGGAAACAGATTCGCTCGTCATTGATAAGAGCGATCTGAAACGTCTCGGCAGCTTCATTGACCGTAAGCTCCGGGATCTCGTTCTGCGTGCGGGAGCCATTGCCAAGGCGAACGGGCGCGAGATCGTGGAGCCGCACGATCTCCCGATCACCAAGGGGTTCCAGGAGCGGATCCACGAGTTCCGCGCCGTCAGCAATGCCGGGGCCGTAAAGGAGAGCCTCGCCTCGCTCACCAGTGGGCCGGCCTCGATGGCGGCCTGCAGCGATGATACCGAAGCGTGGCTTCCCGAGGTCGCTGGCGGCCTCTGCCTCACGCTCTCGCGGACCTTCAAAATCATCGTCGACCCTCGCCTGAAAAATCCTCAGACGGAGCACTGGGATCGAGCGGAACGGCTGCACGATCTCATGTTGTGAGGCGTCATTACAGTCCGGATTTGCCGCGCCAGAGCGACCAAAGCCCGCAGGATCCCCACCATGCGATGGAAGTGACCGGAGCCGGGTGCGCAACAGCGACCCCGCTTCTCGGAGTGCTCCTGGCCGCGCCATCTATGGCCCAACTCAGTACGGCCCCATTTCATGGTTCAGCGATACGTCGGCAGGTCGCCAGCTTTGCACACCCAGTGACGGGCCTGACCAGTTCGAAGGAGGGACGCAGCGTGGTCAAATTTCCGCGGCGGACGGAGGATGCAACCTTCTCGACCGCAGAGGTGATGTGCGACGGCCATATCAGACCCCGCTCGGATGACGCGCGGTGTTTTTGACGTAATGACAAGTATCACTGGATGCGATCGGGCGCTGTTTCCTATGCGTCCGGCGTGTCGTGACGGTTACGTCCGGCAATCTGCGGGTCATGCTCGGCCGCGCTCCCCCACGGCACTCCGGTGATGGAGGGTCGGCCCACAGGGAGGGCGACTAGACGGAGAATGTGCCCGCCCGGCCAGCCTCCCGTGACGGCCATCGGCGCGTTGTGACCCTCGGTCAGGCCCGCAGGGCCGCCGCGAAGTCGGCTATGTCCATCTCGAGCTCGTCGCTCAGCCGGATCTGCAGAACGGGCGAGACGATGTCGAGGAGCACACGGCCCGTGGAGGCCCTTGAACCCGGGCGGATCGCGAGCGTCAGGCGCGATCCGACGTTCAGTGCGTCGATGATGAAATCCCGGTCGAAAGAGCGGTCGGAACTCTCCACGACCAGCCGGAAGCGATGCGGGTGGGTGAATTCGATCACCTCGGATTCGAGGGTGACTTCAGCCCCGAGCAGGAGCCGGCGCTCACGCAGGCGTGACCCCACGCCCAGCGCGCCCTCCGTCAATAGCTCCGCGCTCTCGACTGTCCGCAAGATGAGTGGCCACTCCACTGCGTTCGAAACCAGGCCGAACACCTTCGCCGGGGACGCCGCCACCGTCCGGCTCGCATTGATCTGCATGGTTTACTCCACAAGAGCTGTGTTACGCGTGACCGGCCCCGGCTATCCGCGATGCCGCGAAAGCTGAGACTGACATTCTCATCGCGTCCATGACGATCGTCAGCCAATGTGCAATGCGCGCGCGGCCATGCCCGCCCTTGCACCCTCCGCCCGGGTGATCCCGGCCCGTCGCGCGGCGACTGACGCCCGTCAGGGCGAAACCGACAAAAGCCCGCTCAGGTGGGTGAGCCCTGACCCGCAGAGGCTCGACCCGCCACGGTTATTGCAATGATACGCGCGGACATCCCCGGATTGCAGGAGTTCAAGGCGCTCGCGACGGCGCGGGGCGGCGTATTCGTGTCGCTCTATCTGCCGACTTCGCCCCTGCACCCCGAGGCCAACCGCATCGCGTTCAAGGATCTCGCCAAGGACGCCATCGCGCAGTTGCGCGAAGCCGCCGTCTCGGAACGCGTGATCGAATCGTTCGAACGACAGTTCGGAGTCCTTTCGGGACGAATCCAGGATAGCCTGGATGACAATAAGTACCGCCTCAACGACGCGGATCCGCTCGCACCGGTCGAGGAGTTCTGGAAATCGCAGGCGCATGGCCTCGGCGTGCTCGTTCGGTCGGAGACGAAGTCCATGCAGACCTACCGCCTGCCGATCCGACCGGCCCCCCTTGCCGAGGTCGCCGACCGGTTCCACCTGGCCCCGCTGATCCGCACGATCACGTCTCCCCTGGAGATCTTCGTTCTGGCAATTTCGGCAGGGGGAGCCCGACTTCTCCACGTGGTCGTCAACATGCCGCCCGAGCGGGTCCCCGTTCCCCACCTCTCGGACGATCCCGCGGAGACCCTCGACCGGCCATCGATCCACGTGGGGGCCCCGCGCCGCCGTCTTCAGAACCGCGAGGGCGAGAAGATCCTGGAAGCGCAATACGCGCGAACGGTGGACCGTGCGGTCCGCGAAGCCCTCGCCGGTCGCTCGACGCCGATCGTGCTGGCTGCGGCCGAGCCCATGCTCAGCATCTTCCGCGCGGTGAACACCTATCCGCATCTCATCGCGGAGGCCATCGAGGGCAGCCCGGTCCACCGCAGCGACGCGCAGCTCGGCGACGCCGCACTCCCATACTCGACCGGCTCTACCGCAACGAAGTGAAAGGCGTCCTCGCGCTCTATGATGAGTTGAAGCCCTACCGGGCCACCAGCGACGTCTCCCGGACGGCCCATGCCGCGACAGCGGCCGCTGTCGACCGGCTCGTCGTCGACCTCGATCGCGTGATCCCCGGCCTGGTCAGCGATATTGACGGCAGCGTGACGTACGCCGTGTCAGACGACGCCGAAACGTATTCTGTTCTCGATGAAGTGGCCCGGCGTGCCCTCTGCACGGACGCCCGGGTTCTGTGCGCGAGCCGCGCGGAGCTGCCCGCGGGGTGCGCCCTGGCGGCGATCCTGCGGTACCCGTTCTGAGGCGCCGCCGCGCGCAGGTGCCCGGCGCGCTTAGCACCTGCGCCCCCTCACTCCGGTGGCTGCGGAGACCCCGTCCTCCCAGGCTTAGGGCCGGCCGGCGGGCCGCCGCCCATGTCGGGCCACCGATCGCGACGTCAGGTGGTCCGGCAGCGTCGCCGTGGCGCTCGCGAACGGCCTCCGGAGCCGTCTCGTCGCGGCGAGAACTCCGTCACGTCCGTCGTTCCGGATCCCAGAAGCGTCTCGAGGGCCGACGATGGCCATGCGCAGCCGATCGGATCGGCGGCTTCGAGTTCGTCCGACGCTGACGGACGTCAGGGCCCGCGATCGTGCCGTTCCTATGATCAGACTTTCAGCGGACGGGCCGCCGCCTGGTGGGCTTCCGGATCGCGCGATCGAGGCGCCCCGGGGCCTGTTGCCGGCCGTGCGTCCGAAGGAGGCACTCCATGGCGGATGCAGCGACCCTCTCGCGAACGCGCGACCCGGCGGCAGCTTCGGATCCGGCTGTGCTGTTCCAGCCCTATCGACTGGGACCTCTCGAGCTTCCGCATCGCATCATCATGGCGCCCCTCACGCGCTCACGCGCGCGGTCGCCGGGCAACGTACCGAGCCCTCTCGCCGCCTGCTACTACGCGCAACGCGCTTCCGCAGCGCTCATTGTCAGCGAGGCGGCACAGGTCTCGATTCAGGGGCAGGGCTATGCCTGGACGCCGGGCATCCACAGCAGCGCGCAAGTCGAGGGCTGGCGGCACGTCACCAAAGCCGTGCACGAGTCCGGCGGACGCATCTTCTGCCAGTTGTGGCATGTCGGCCGAATCTCGCATCCGGCCCTGCAGCCCGACAACATGCTTCCCGTTGCCCCATCTGCGATCACTCCGCAGGGGAAGGCGTTCATCGAGAATGAACGGGGAGAAGGGGCACTCGTCCCCTTCGTTCGTCCGCGCGCATTGGCCCTCGAGGAGATGCCCTATATCGTGGGGCAATACGAGCGCGCAGCGAGGAACGCCCAGTCCGCGGACTTCGATGGGGTCGAGATCCACGCCGCAAACGGCTACCTGCTCGACCAGTTCATCGAAAGCAGCACAAACCGCCGCTCCGACACGTATGGCGGTTCGGTGGAGAACAGGACGCGACTGTTGCTGGAGGTTGCCGAGGCGCTCTCTCGGATCTGGGGACCAGACCGCATCGGTGTCCGGATCTCGCCACTCGGCAGGATGAACGAGATCCGCGACGATGATCCGGAAGCCACGTTCGGCTACATCAGCGAACGGCTCGCCGAATTTGACTTCGCCTATCTCCATGTCGTCAATCCGGCCTTGGAGCAGATGCAGAAGGGGGAGCCCCCTGACCAGCGGTCTCTGGCGCTCGTCCAACTTATCCGCGAGCGATTCAAAGGGACGCTCATTGCCGCGGGAGGCTTCGACGCCGGGACCGCTGCGCGCTGGATTCACGAGGGGAGGGCCGACCTCGTCGCGTTCGGCCGCAAGTTCATCGCGAATCCCGATCTGCCGGAGAGATTGCGCGCAGGCGCCCCGCTCAACGCCGACGATCCGACCACTTATTATGGCGGCGGCGAGAATGGTTACACAGATTATCCTGATCTGGCGCAGGAGCGTGGCGAACGACCTCGGGGCTGCGTTGACCGAAGTTGGAGATGACTCCCCTGTGCGGCCATGTCGTGGCCTGCGTGACAGATGTCCGCTTTCGGCGGCCGTCCCATTTTCGGCGCAATAGCCGTCATGGGCGCAAAGCCGACTGTCCGCTCTTAAGACACGGCCAGGGCTACATAGACGCCTATCGCATCTTGGCATTCCTCTACCGTTAGATGAAGCATAGGCCATCCACCAAATCTGATCTTCAGTCCGCTACGACCGCTCAGACGTTTCGTTCTTTGATTTCCGAACTGAGCCTGCGCGAACAACAAACCAGTGATCGGATCACCGATGATTTGCCAGCCAATTCTCCACCGCACCTACGAATTCATGGCGCATACCGCTGGATGCCGCCACTAAAAGCATCGACTCTATCACTACCTGGGCACTTTGAGGGTCATTGGGCGTTCTGATCCTGCGATGTCACTGTGGGAGACAGACATGGCCGAGAGATCGTCGGGGCCGGACCTCGATGCAT
>NZ_SRHQ01000036.1:0-36128 GCF_004683995.1 Methylorubrum sp. Q1
AACTGACGGCTAGGGGTTTGGCCTAAGCTGAAAATCATAGATCGGTTAGGCGCTTAGCCGAATTAGCTGGCGGAGGGAGCGGGATTCGAACCCGCGATACCGTTTCCGGTATACACACTTTCCAGGCGTGCGCCTTCAACCACTCGGCCACCCCTCCGGAACCGGCCGGGGACCGACGCGGGCGCTGGGCGCGGGCGGTGGTCTCTTGCGGCAGGTGCGGGTCTGTAGCCGGGGCGTGGGCGTCTGGCAAGGCGAAGAATGCCACAGACGCCAGCGTTGTGCGCCGCCCGGCTTGCGGTCCGGGCGGCGTGCGGTTTCAGGCGATGCGGCGTGGGCGGTCCGTCGGGGTGGCTTGCGTGGCCGGTGACGGGCCGGTGGGGCCATTGACCGGCGCGGGCGTCGGCACGACCGAGGGGGTGCCTGCACCGGTCTGGAGGAAGCCGGGCGTAGACGGGGCCGGGCTGTCCGTGGTGACCGGAGCCGGCACGGGCGCGGTCGGGATCGCGACCGGGACGGTGGGTTCGGCAGGAGCCGGGGCGGGGGCGTCGTCGTCCTCGGGGCCAGCCAGGATTTCGGGCGGGGTCTTCCACACGAAGGCGTCGAGACGGCCGGAGACCGGCGAGACCGGCGCCCAACGCTCGGAGATGATGCCGTCGGCGACCCAGGCCGGGTCACGCGGGGCGCGGGCGGCACGGGCCAGCCACTCGCGGGAGCGTCCGCTCTCGGCACCGTGCTCGGCGGCCTCGATCCGCGCCATCATCCGGCAGACGCGCGCCGTCGGCCGGTCGTCGGCCAGAGGCGCCAGCGCCTCGCGGGCGCGGCCGAAATCCTTGGCCTCGGTTGCGGCCTGGGCGATCACCAGACGCGATTCCGGCTCCCAGGACGAGAGCTTGGCGAGATTCTCGGCGCGGGCCAGCCGGTCGCGGGCGGAGTCGCCCGTGCGAAGGTTGAGGTAGACCTTGGCGAGTTCCGGATGCGGGGTGGCCTTCCAGGCAGCTTCGACGATCTTGGCGGCCTTGCGCAGATCGTTGCGCCGGGCGAGCAGCCGGCCGGCAATGACGGCCGCCGGCACGAGGTCGGGGGCGAGCTTGACGGCCTTGAGCGCCTGCTCGGTGGCGGTATCGGGCTCGCCGGCCTCGTGGCGCTGGGCGGCTGCGGTGAGCAGCACCGCGCGCTGACGGCGGGCTGCGTGCTTGTCCATCAGCCCGAGCGCCGCGCGGCGCTCCACGGTCTCGGTCGCGGCGGACCACTCGCCGTCGGCGCATTGCGCCTCCAGCACCGCCTCGTTCGCCCAGGTGACGCTCGGCGCGAGGCGGGCGGCCTCGGCGGCGTAGGCGCGGGCGGCACCTTCGTCCTCACGGCGACGGGCCTCGACGAACAGGCCGCGCAGACCCAGCACGCGGGTCTCGGGATCGTCCGCCATGCGCTGGAAGGCACGCTCGGCCGCGTCCCTGTCTCCGGAAATCTGGGCCGCCTGGGCCTTGAGGAGAAGCGTCAGCGGCTGGCTGCCAAGCAGGCGCTCGGCGTCGCCCGCGTGGCGGCGGGCGGCGAGCGGATCACCGGAGCCGACAGCGATCATGCCGCGCGAGAGCGAGGCGAGGCCCTTGTTGCGGCGGCGCTCGCGGGTCGAGCGGCTGATGCTGGCGGGCAAGCCGATCACGCCGGTCACGATTGCCCAGATCAGGCCGAGGACGATCGCCGCCACCAGCACGCCGGTGAGGGCGATGGCGAGGCTCATGCCGATCTCGTAGCCGTTCCAGACGACGGTCACGGTGCCCGGATGGTCGGCGATCCACACCGCGCCGTAGGCGGCGACGGCCAAGAGGGCCAGGAAGACGAGGGCGCGCCACATGGGTCAGGGCCTCCTTGGGAGCACGGGGAGCGGGCGCACGCGGCCCGGGCAGAGGGGAAGGGGGGAACGCCGCGCGGGGCGCGGCTGGTTCTTCGTCATCGATGCCGGTCCTGGCCGTCAGCGTGCCGGCGGCAAGCCGGTGAAGGCATCGGCGAGCAGCGCCTGGGTCGCACGGGCCGCCTCGGCGCGCGACGAGAGTCGCGTTCCGAAGTCACCGCCCTGCGCCCGCGCCTCCTCGGGCAGGGCGGCGTAGGCCTTGGCCGCCTCGGCAAGGTCGCCGCGGTCGAGCGCCGCCTGAACCTGCGCGGTCGAAGCCGCACTGCCGGCGGCGGACTGACTTCCACCCGCGGCGGGTCCGTCGGCGCGCTTCACCTGCACCAGGGAACTCGCCATGTTCATCAGACGGTCGCCCACGCTCCCGGTCTCGGCGACGGACTTGGCCTGGGCCGCGCGCTTGGCCTCGGCGATCTTCTCGGAGATCCGGCGGAACTCCGCCGCGAGGCTTGCCGCGGTCGGCGCGCCCTTGTCGGCGAAGGGGCCGAGCGCGTCGAGGCGCTTGGAATCCGCCGGTTCGAGGTTGCGCAGGCTGGCGAGCGCATCCGGGTAGGGCTGGCCCGCCTCCAGCGCCGAGGCGATCCGGTCGGCCGCAACGATGCGCAGGGCCGACTGCACCGTGGATTGCTTGGCGCTCTGATCGACGGCCTTGTCGAGACCGGCGATCCGCTCCGACTGTTCCTGAAGCTTGCGCTCCAGGCCCTTCACGGCTTCGTCGGCGCGGGTCTGGGCGGCATCGGCGGCCTGTTTGCTCGCCTGCGTCGCCTCCTGCACGGTCTGGGTCGCGGCGGCGATGCGCCCGTCCAGCGCCTTCTGCACCTCGTCCACACGCTTGCCGAGGGCGGCCTCGGCCGCTTCGTCCGCCTTGGCACGGGACGCGACGTCCGCCTGCAGCGCCGCGATCTTGTCCGAAAGGTCGGACGCGGCACTCTTGGCGCCGTTCGCTTCGAGCGCTTTGACCCGATCGTCGAGGGCGGCGAGGGCGGCCGGATCCATCGTCTGCGCGGTCTTCACCTCGGCCGTGCCGTCGCGGCCGGGCTCCTCCTGCAGCGCCGAGACGCGCTGATCGAGGGCATCGAGACGGGCCGCGATGTCGGCGGGAACGGCCGGTGCCGGAGCCGAACCATCGGCCGAGGGGGCCGTGGCGGGGGCCGCGCCCGCCTTCTGCAGCGCCTCATTGGCGCGGTCGGCGGCGGCCTTGGCCGCATTTTCCGCCCGGGCGATCGCGTCGGGCAGAGGCTTGAGCGCCTGCTCATTGGCGGCGAGGCGCTTGTCGAGCCCGGCCACGGAATCCTTCGTGGCAAGGCCCGCCAGGGATTTATCGAGTGTTGCGAGGCGCGGATCGGCGCCCCGCTGATAGGTGGTGACGCCGTAGAGAAGGCCGGCGCCGATCAGGCCGCCCAGCAGGCCCGAGGCGGCCACGGAACCGAAGCCTGCGCCACCGCGAGCCGGCACTGCCTTCGCGGCTTCCTTGGGCGTTTCCTTAGCGGCATCCTTGGCCGAAGCGGCTGTGCCCGGGCTCTCCTTGCCGGCATCGGGTCTCGCGCCCGGCTTGGTGGCATCCGCTGCATCGGAGAGGCGCTTGGCCTTGAGATCGAGGATCGGGCCGTCGGTCAGCGAGGCCGTCTCCGTCACCCGCGTGGCACCCGGCGCCGCTCCCGGCTTGGCTCCGGAGGTCGCATCCGGCTTGGTGCCGCCGGAGCTGGCGCTGCCGGCGGTGGCACTTGCGGAGGCCGGTGTCTCCGGCTTCACCGTGCTGCTGCCGGCCTTTGCGGACGTGTCCGGCTTGGCATCGGTGGCTTTGGTCCCGGCCGGATTCGGCGGAATCGCGCTGCTGCCCGTGGCGCCCGGCTTCGAGGGTGCATTGCCTCCCGGTGTGCCGGAGGCAGCGGCCGGCGCGCCGGAGAGCTGTCCGGGCTCCGTGGGTTTGTTGGACGTCGTTCCTGCGCTGGTCGAGGCGGCGGTCGACGGAGGGATCGCGCTGCTGCCCGTGGCACCCGGCTTCAACGGCGCGTCCGCTCGAACGTCCTGCGGGCGCGCGGAAGAGCCCGGCGCACCGCTATTAGGCAGGGCGCTGCTGCCGGTCGGACCCGCCTTTGCGGGCTCGGACTTGACCGGCTCCGACGCTGCTGGCCCCGCCTTGGCCGGCTCGACCTTCGTGGTGGAGGCCGCTGCGGACGGCTCGGCAGGCTTGCCCATCGCCTTGTCGGCGGGCCGGGGCGAATCCCTCGTCACGTCCCTGGCCGCTTCCCTGGCCTGCTCCGGCGACTTGCCTTGCTCCGAAGACTTGCCTTGCTCCGGCGACTTGGCACCATCCCTGGCGCCGTCCTTGGGTGAAGTCACGGGCGTTCGCTCCATTCAGCCGCCGCACCGGCGCAGTGTGCTCCCATAGAAGAGCGAACCGGCGCCGTCATCCATCGGAACCGCTTCCGGGTTCCATCTCCGACGCTCCGGCACGCTCTCGCGTCCCCATCGGCCCGCAGGGGCGACGAGGTCGTTCAGTCCGAAGCCGCGAGACCGGCGAGGAGAGCCTCCTCGCTCGGGCGCGCCGCTACAAAATGGGCCGCGACGCCGAGCTCGACCAGTCCCAAGGCCACGTCCGGGGACAGGCAGTAATGCGCCAGCGCCCGAAACGCTCCGCTCAGACCGGCTTTGCCGGACAAATGCACCGCGATTTCGGCGCTTCGCCGTGAAAAATGCAGGGCCGCATCGGGCGGCGGCGCGCCGTCCCGTCCCATCAGCGCCCGCGCTACCGATTCCGGCAGGGTCGCCTCGGCCAGAGCCGCGTAGGCGGTCCAGGTCGTGACGCCGTAGCCCGCGGCCGTGAGGCTCGCGGCGGGCTCGGCCTTGCGGTCCTCGCCGGCCGCGTGGAGGAGGGTGCCGCCCGGCCTCACATGGGCCGCGACGAGCCGGGCCAAGCTGACGGCGTCCCCGTCGGCACAGTGCACGGAGCGCAGGCCCGCCCGTTCCGCCCGCTCGGTGGTGCGGGTGCCGACGGCGAAGATCGGTGCCTCGGGAAGACCCGCTGCGGCGAGCGGCGCGACGGCATTGGCGCTCGTCAGGATCAGCCCGTCGAACCGGCCTGCCGGCGGCGGCCCGTCGCTCGGCGCGATCCGCAGCACGGGCGCCACCAGCGCCGCATGGCCGAGCTCGGCCAGCCGCCGTGCCGTGCGGCTCGCGCCCGGCTCGGGCCGCGACACCCAGATCCGCATACGCCCCTCTCCCTCACGCCATCCACAGCGTCCGTCGGCGTTGTGCCTCACCTGTATCCGTCGGCGGTTTCGTCGTAGACATGGTGTCGCGACCGGTATGACCGCGATTTCGCGAGACATGGAGTAGGCGGGCCGGCCCCCGGCACGCAACGGTGCGTGGACGTCAGCGTGACACTCATGAAGATCCTCGGCATCGAGACAACCTGCGACGAGACCGCCGCCGCCGTCGTGACGCTCGGTGAGGACGAGCGCGGACAGATCCTCTCCAACGAGGTGCTGAGCCAGATCGCCGAGCACGCGGCCTATGGCGGCGTCGTCCCGGAGATCGCCGCCCGCGCCCATGTCGAGGTGCTCGACCGGCTGATCGCCCGGGCGCTCCAGCGGGCGGGGACGACGCTGAAGGACATCGACGGGATCGCGGTCGCCGCCGGGCCCGGCCTGATCGGCGGTGTGCTGATCGGCCTCGTCACGGCCAAGACCCTGGCCCTCGTCGCGCGTAAGCCTCTCCTCGCGGTCAACCATCTCGAGGCGCACGCGCTGACGCCACGGCTCACCGACGGGCTCGCCTTCCCCTATCTGCTGCTGCTGGCCTCGGGCGGGCATACGCAGCTCGTCGCGGTGAAGGGGGTGGGCGATTACGTCCGGCTCGGTACCACCATCGACGATGCCATCGGCGAGGCCTTCGACAAGGTCGCCAAACTTCTCGGGCTCGGCTATCCCGGCGGCCCCGAGGTGGAGAGGCAGGCGGAGAGCGGCAATCCGGAGCGGTTCGCGTTGCCTCGGCCGATGATCGGGCGGCGGCAGGCGGATTTCTCGCTGTCGGGCCTCAAGACGGCCCTGCGCATCGAGGCCGAACGGCTCGAACCCCTCGCCTCGCAGGACGTGGCCGATCTCTGTGCGAGCTTCCAGGCGGCGGTGGTGGATGTGGTGGTGGACCGCGTCCGCGTCGCCCTGCGCGCCTTCGCGGGCGTCGCCGGGCATCCGACGGCTTTGGTCGCGGCAGGCGGTGTGGCCGCCAACGGAGCGATCCGCCGGGCACTCGCCGCGCAGGCGGGCGAGGTGGGCTTGAGCTTCGTCGCGCCGCCGCTGCCGCTGTGCGGCGATAACGGCGCGATGATCGCCTGGGCGGGGCTGGAGCGCCTGCGCCTCGGCCTCGTCGACGATCTCACCGTCCCGGCCCGCGCCCGCTGGCCCTTCGCCGAGGTCGCCCCGGCCGCCTGAGGCTGCGCTTTCCCGGTTCAGGCGAGCGCGCGGGCGGAGGCGGTCACCTTCTGCACGGAGAGATCGACCTCGTTCGCCGCGAGGGCGATGCCGTCAGCGTTGCGGCGCACGGCGTCCACGCTCCGTGCGGCGGTCTGCATGTTGCTCGCGATCTCCTGCGTGACCGCGGCCTGCTCCGTGACGGCGGAGGAGACGCTCATCGAGATCTCGCTGAGATCCGTGATGGTCGAGACGATGGCACGGATCGCATCGACGGCCCGGGCCGAGGAATCCTGCACGGCGGCGATCTGCTGACCGATATCCTCGGTGGCGCGCGACGACTGACTCGCTAGCGCCTTCACTTCCGTGGCGACCACGGCAAAGCCGCGACCGGCCGCTCCGGCGCGGGCCGCCTCGATGGTGGCGTTGAGCGCGAGCAGGTTGGTCTGGTCGGCGATCGAGCGGATCACGGAGACCACCTCGCCGATGCGCTCGGCGGTGGCGGTCAATCCGCTGACGATGCCCCCCGCCTCCTCGGCGCGGCTCACGGCCGCATCGGCGGCGGACTTGGCCTGCGAGGCATGGCGGCTCAGTTCCAAGATCGAGGCCGCGAATTCCTCGGCGCCCGCGGCAACGGACTGGACGTTGTCGGAGGTCACGGCCACCGCGGCCGCCGTCTCGTTGGCCTGACGGCTGACTTGCGACATCGCGCCGGTGATGGTGCCGAGATCGGACTCGATGGCGCGCTGCCCGTTCGCGCGCCGAAGGCGGTCGGCCACGGCCTGGGTGACGTCGCTGGCGAATTTCACCACGGCGCAGGGGCGCCCTTCGCTGTCGAGAACAGGATTGTAGGTGCCGTAGATCCAGATCTCGCGTCCGCCCTTGGCGAGCCGCCGGAACTCGCCGGCTTGATAGGTGCCGTTCGCGAGCGACCGCCAGAACGCGGCATAGGCCGTGCTCTTCACTTCCTCGGGATCGACGAAAAGACTGTGATGCCGGCCGCGGATCTCGTCGAGCCGGTAACCCAGGACATCGAGGAAGTTCGCGTTGGCATCGGTGATCGTGCCGTCGAGGCCGAAATGGATCACCGCCTGAGACCGGTTGATCGCGGCGATCTGCCCCTCGTAGCCCGCGTTGCGCTCGGTCTGGGCCGTGATGTCGGTGGCGAATTTCACCACCTTGTAGGGCCGCCCGCGCCGGTCGAGAATCGGGTTGTAGGCGGCCTGGATCCAGATCGACCGGCCGTCCTTGCCGATGCGCCGGAACTGTCGGGCCTGGAGCTCGCCCCGGCGCAGAGCCTCCCAAAAGGCCTTGTATTCCGGGCTCTCGCGCTGTTCGGGCGGCATCAACATCGCGTGTGAACGACCACGCACCTCATCGAGGGTGTAGCCGATGAGGTCGAGGAAGTTGGCGTTCGCGTTCGTGATCGTGCCGTCCATTGCGAACTCGATACGGCCTTGAGCACGATCGACGGCAGCAAGGATGGATTCTTGTTCGGAATGGAAGATCGCCACAGCTGAACGCTCCAGGCACCGCAAGTTACGGTGAAAGCTGTTTTCCATTAATGTTTTTAAGCAACCGTTAATGCCAGTTCGTTCGACCTGTGTAAATTTTACCGTTTCGCTGGGTGCGTGATATTTTATCTGGCTGAAACGGGCGTCTATTTATCAGGGTTTTTTTCGTAAAAATCAGACAAACGCAACTAGAAGAAATGAAAAGTAATCCTGCGAGGGTATGAGGCTGAAACACGAAAGTCGATGTCACGCAACCGGGGAAACGAGGTTGCCGGTTTTTCTTGAGGTTGCGGCGCGTAGTCGTTTTTTGCTTCGATCTCCGTCGAAAATGTCGTGACGGGTCGATAGCGCCCGAGCCGATCTCAAAGAATATTGTGATCAATGCAAGTGAGCGCGCGCGGCGCACCGGGTTGGGGTCTCCATCGTCGCATGATCGCGGATCGGTGCTCGCTCTTCGGCCGGCAGGTCGTTATCGCGGAGCTGACGATGTGGCGCCGGGGCTGCGCCTTGGCCGTAACAGGCCGGACTGCACCAGGTTCCCGATGGAGGCGGACATGAAGTCAGGCACGCAGCGGCGGGACGAGGTCGTGGCCGTCGTCGGCGGCGGATCCTGGGGCACGGCTTTGGCCAACGCCGCGGCCGCGGCGGGGCGCCCGGTCACGCTCTGGATGCGCGATCCCGAGGCTGCTGCGCGGATGCAGCAGGCACGCGCCAACGAGCGCTATCTCCCCGACGTCGCCCTGCATCCGGGCGTGCGCGCCACGGCCGAGGCCGCCGCGCTGGCGTCGGCGGGCACGGTGCTGCTCGTCGTGCCGGCCCAGACCCTGCGCTCGGTGCTGGCGGCGCTGGCGCCCTCGCTGGCGCCCGGCGCCGCGGTGGTGCTCTGTGCCAAAGGGATCGAGCGGGGCAGCGACGCCTTCATGAGCGCGGTGGCGGCGGAGGTGCTGCCGGCCGGCTCCCCTGTCGCGGTGTTGTCGGGTCCGAGCTTCGCCTCCGACGTCGCCCGCGGCCTGCCCACGGCCGTGACGCTCGCTGCGGCGGACGGGGCCCTGGCGGCGCGGCTCGCCGGGCTGCTCTCGGGGCCGGCCTTCCGGCTCTATCACACCGATGACGTGCGCGGCGTCGAGGTCGGCGGTGCCGGCAAGAACGTGCTCGCGATCGCCGCCGGCATCGTCGCGGGCCGCGGTCTCGGCGAGAGCGCCCGCGCCGCGCTGATCGCCCGCGCCTTCGCCGAACTCATGCGCTTTGCCCGCGCCTGTGGCGGCCGGGCGGAGACGCTGATGGGGCTGTCGGGCCTGGGCGACCTCGTGCTCACCGCGTCCTCGCCGCAATCGCGCAACTTCGCCTTCGGCGAGCGGTTGGGAAAGGGCGCCTCGCCCGAGGAGGCCGCGGGCGGCAAGCTCGTGGAAGGCGCCTTTACCGCGCAGGCGCTGGTCGATCTCGCAAGGGCGCGGGAGGTCGAAATGCCGGTGGCCGAGGCCGTCGCCGCGGTCGTGGCCGGAGCGCTGACGGTCGATGCGGCGATGACCGGCCTGCTGTCGCGGCCACTCAAGGCGGAGACGGCGTGAGCGTCTCCCGCAGAGGGGCCGGGCGCGGGGCGGTGCGCACCCTTCAAGCGCGGCCGAATTTTCGATAAGCGAAGGCGCCTTTCCCGACGGAGCCGTCCCGCGCCATGGCCTATTGGCTGTTCAAATCCGAGCCCTCGACCTGGTCGTGGGACCAGCAGGCCGGGGCCGGGGAGGGCGGCACCTTCTGGAACGGGGTGCGCAACCACCTCGCCAAGAAGCAGATGCAGGCGATGCAGGTCGGCGAGCGCGGCTTCTTCTACCATTCCAACGAGGGCAAGGCCGTCGTCGGCATCGTCGAGGTCATCAAGCCCTATTACCCCGACCACACCGACGAGAGTGGCCGTTTCGGCATGGTCGATGTGAGGGCTGTGGCACCGATGCCGCGCCCGGTCACTCTCGACGCGATCAAGGCGGCGCCGGCGCTCAAGGACATGGCCCTCGTCACCAATTCCCGCCTCTCGGTGCAGCCGGTGACCGAGGCGGAATGGGCCACGGTCTGCGCCATGGGCGGCTACGGCGAGGGCTGAGCGGCGGCAGGCGCTCCGGCCTCGGCCGGTCCTCAGCGGGGGAGCGCGCCGGGCGCCGGCCCGCGACGGCGCAGCGGCGCGCCGGCGATGTGCAGGACGCGTCCGAGGCTCGCGCGCAGGGGCGGCTCGATCCGCTGCGACACCAGCAGGGAAGCGGCGACGGCCACCCCGATGCCGCCCGTGAGGCTCGCGGCCGGCGGGAGACCGTAGGCGGCCAGGAACCGCATCGCCAGGGCGCCGACGAAGGTGTGCAGTAGGTAGAGCGGGTAGGTCGCCAGACCGAGATCACGAAAGCGCCGCCCGAGGCCGGGAAAGGCGTCGGTCAGCGCCGTGTTCGCGCGGATCGACAGGCAGAACAGGACCATGAAGACGGCGAAGAGAAGCCAGGGCGTCGTGGGGCTCCGGTCGAGGCCGAGCGAGGCGCCGACGAAACCGGCATCGTAGCGGATCTGCAGGAAGCTCCCTGCCAGGCAGACGGCGAGGCCGGCGAGGCGTGGCGCCGTCAGGCCGCTCCGCACCGCGCTCCACACCAGCACGCCGACGGCGAAGTGACAGCCATGCGTGAGGAGGGCGAGCTTGGCGATCCGCGTGCTGATGATCCGGCCGAGGTCGGGCCAGAGCGGTGTCGCCGCCAGTAGCCACGCGCCCGCGCTGATGACGCCGACCGCCAGGATCACCGGCTCCACCCGTTCGAACCGGTTCAGGAACAGCAGGGCATAGACCAGACCGTAGAACATGATCTCGATCCCGAGCGTCCAGTAGACGCCGTCGATCCAGCGGGGGACCGGGAACAGGACGAGGGTGCGGACGTAGCGCTCGAACAGGACCCGGACGGCCTCCGGGTCGAAGAGCAGCGCAAGCCCGAAGGAGACGGTGGCGCAGAACCAGATGCCCGGCACGAGGCGCAGGATCCGCCCGGTGAGAAAGCGCAATGCGCTCGCGTGTGAGGCGGAATAGGCGATGACGTAGCCCGAGATCACGAAGAACATCGGCACGCCGACCCATCCCTCTGAACTGACGGGCAGCAGGGCCGGAAACGGGATCGGCTGCCCGATGAGGGTGGCGGCCTCGCTCGACGGGACCATCCAGGCGGTGCAGGCGAGGTGATACAGCACGACGAGGCAGGCCGCGCCGAACCGCAGCAGGTCGAGGCCGATCAGGGGCCGGGATCCGTGCGGGCGCGGGGTGGCCGAGATCTCGCTTTCGGCCTGGACGAGTGACATGCCTGTGGTCCTGGTGCCGGGACGATGCTGTCTGTCGGACCATCATCCGGCAACGCGATCCTCGTCTGGTGTGTCTTCGGGCAAATACGCGCGCGGGACAACGGCATGAAAATACCGATGCCGCCCCATTCTTCGCGACCTATTCCGATTGGACTCGGAAAGCCGAAATCCAGACTCACGGATATGTGAGACTTGAGCGTGTGTCCGACACTGGGCGAAAGGCGTTCCGCTCCGCATCGATTGACGTTCCGTGAGCGGCGGGCCTTTGCCGGCCGTCCGCAACGCTCTTCCAAGCCGGCTTCCGCGTTTCGAAAGGTGGACCGGACACCCTCGGTGGTCCGGTGTCTCTCCGGGCGCGCTCGAAACGAACGGGAGACTTCATGGCGCCGCGCGAACCCCTGCTCATCGCCGTGCCGATCGCGGAACTGCGCCCGACGCAGATCACGGTGGGCTACCGCGAGGTCGAGGAGAAGCGCCGCCGCTGGCGGGCGCACGATCCCGGGAAGAAGGCCGAGTTCCTCGGCTCGCACATGATCCCTGTGCTGCTGGGCCCCAAGAGGAAGCACTACGTGATCGACCACCACCACCTCGCCCGCGCCCTGCAGGAAGAGGGCGAGGAGAGCGTGCTGGTGACCGTGGTCGCCGACCTGCACAAGCTCGACAAGGACGCCTTCTGGACGGTGGCCGACCACAAGGCCTGGGTCCATCCCTACGACGCCGCCGGTCTGCGGGTTGGCTTTGACGACATCCCGAAGGCGGTCTCTGATCTTGCCGACGACCCGTTCCGCAGCTTGGCGGGCGAGCTGCGCCGGGCCGGCGGGTTTGCCAAGGACACGACGCCCTTCAGCGAGTTCCTGTGGGCCGACTACCTGCGGCGCAACCTCAAGCGCAAGCTGATCGAGAAGGATTTCACCCAGGCGCTCGAGCAGGCGCTGCGCCTCGCGAAGGCGCCGGATGCCGGCTATCTGCCCGGCTGGTGCGGCCCCCTCGACGGCTGAGCGAGGAGTGCGGCCGCCGCGGCGAAGAGGCCGAGCCCGGCCGCGATCAGTGCGTTCCAGCCGGCGAGCGAGAGGCCGAGGAAGCGCCACGCGGCGGCCGTGCAATCGACCGGCCGCACGCTTTCGAGGTTCTTCAGGAAGTCGGCCACGTCCGCCGGTCCGGCGCCGGACCCGCCGCCGCAATCGCTGGGGCCCGGCCAGAACCCCCACTCCGCGCCCGCGTGATACACGCCGAGGCCGGCGCCGTAGATCATCACCAGGGCCACGAGGCCGAGGATGAAGCGCGCGGGCCGCGGCGGGAGCCCGGCGGCGATCAGCGCCAGCGGCGCGGCGAGGTAGTAGGGCACCCGCTCCGCCAGGCAGAGCTTGCACGGCACGTAGCCGAGGCCATGCTCGAACACGAGGGCGCCGCCGACGGTGAGTGCGGCGGCCAGCGCCACGGCGAGCGCGGCGGCGCGCAGGGTGAACCGGCTCACAGCATCACCTTGAAGGCGACGAAGCCCAGGATCACCACGGCCGCGAACAGCCCCGCCACCACGTTGAGGTGCCGATCGAGCACCGCACGGATGCCGATGCCGTAGCGCCCGAGCAGCCACGCCAGCAGGAAGAAGCGCGCCCCGCGGGTGATGACCGAGAGCAGCATGAACCAGAACAGCGAGTAATGGGCGAAGCCCGAGGTGATGGTGACGAGCTTGTAGGGGATCGGGGTGAGGCCTTTCAGCAGGATCACCCAGTGCCCGTAGGTGGCGTAGGAGGCCTGAAAGGTCTCGGCCTTGTCGGCGAGCCCGTAGAGGTTGAACAGCCACAGCCCGACCGAATCGAACAGCAGCGCGCCGATGGCGTAGCCGAGCAGCCCCCCGAGCACCGAGGCGACGGTGGCGATGGTCGCGTAGAGCCAGACCCGGTCCGGCCGGCTCACCGCCATCGGCACCAGCATCGCGTCCGGCGGTACGGGAAAGAACGAACTCTCGGCAAAGGCCACCGCTCCGAGCGCCCAGGGCGCGGACGGCTTGGCGGCGAGCGCGAGTATCCACTCGTAGAGCCGGCGGATCATGGGGCCTCGTTGGGGTCCGGGAAGCGGTGCCCTTTCAGCACAGATGCGCCACGGAGGCGAGGGTCACGCCCGCTGCGGAAAAGATTCGCTCTGGCCCGTCGCCCCGGCTTGTGCCAAGAGGCGCGTGCGTCGCGGGTATGGCGGAATTGGTAGACGCGGGCGACTCAAAATCGCCAGCCGAAAGGCGTGGGGGTTCGATTCCCTCTACCCGCACCAGCCCTCCCCATTGGAAGAGATCACGGCAGCGTCGGCTCGGCGGTGAGACGCGCGCGGATCGCGGCGCCGTCCCGGCCCGGCGGAGCCCCGAACAGGCGGCGATAGTCGCGGCTGAACTGCGACGGGCTCTCGTAGCCGATCGCGTAGCCCACGCCCGCCACGTCTCCGGCGGCGAGCAGCATGCGGCGCGCCTCGTGCAGCCGGACCTGCTTCTGGAACTGCACCGGCGTCATCGTCGTCACCGCCTTGAAGTGGCGGTGGAAACTTGCGGGGCTCATACGCGCCAGCGCCGCCAGATCGGCCACGCGCAGGGTTTGCGCATAGTGCTCGCGGATCCAGGCCGTCGCCCGGCCGATCCGCGCGGCGTGGCTCTCGTGCAGGCCGACCTGGCGCAGGGCCGGGCCGAGCGGGCCGCCGAGCAGGCGCCAGACGATTTCCCGCCCGATCAGCGGTGCCAGCACCGGCAGGTCGCGCGGGTGATCGAGCAGGGTCAGGAGGCGCGCGAGAGGATCGCACAGGTCGGGGTCGAGCGTGACGGTGCGCAGCGGCGCGAAAGCCGGGGCGGGCGCGGCTCCCTCCGCAAGGGTCTCCGCCTGGGCGCCGAGCAGGTCGGCCAGGGCATCGAGATCGATCGCGAGGCTGAGCGCGAGATAGGGCCGCGCCGGGCTCGCCTCGGTGATCCGGGCCGTGACGGCGAGATCGAGCGAGGCGAACAGCGCTTGACCCGCGGCGTAGCGGTAGGCGGCTTCTCCGAGGAGCGTCGTCTTGGCGCCCTGCACCACGAGGCAGAAGGAGGGGCGGTAGACCGAACGGATCGGCCCGCTCGGCGTCTCGGCGCGGTTGAGGAGCAACCCGTCGGCCGGTGTCTCCCGGCCGAAACGATGCCATTGCCGTTCGATCAGCGCCGCGAGGCCGGAAAGGTCCGTCGTCATGGGTCGGGATCCTTAGCGTGCCTGCAATGCCCGCGCACCCCATGGCGGCAGCGTTGAGAGGATCGGGCAAGAGCCTGAGAGGATCGGCCGTGCACGCGACGCCTCGCACGCCGTAACAGGGGGCGTCCCTTCAGACGGAGATCTCTCCATGCGCATGCGCCCTCTCGGCCGGAGCGGCCTGTTCGTATCCGAACTCTGCCTCGGCACCATGACCTTCGGCGGCAGCGAAGGGTTCTGGGGCCAGATCGGCCGGCTCGATCAGGACGAGGCCGACACCCTCGTGAAGACTGCGTTTGATGCCGGCATCAACTTCATCGACACCGCCAACGTCTATGCCCGCGGGATGAGCGAGCGCATCCTCGGTCAGTCGCTCAAGAATCTGGGCATCCCCCGCGACGACGTGGTGGTCGCCACCAAGGTGCTGGGCCCGATGGGCGAGGGTCCGAATGCCCGCGGCGCCTCGCGCGGGCACATCCTGAGCCAGTGCAGGGCGAGTCTGGCCCGGCTCGGCCTCGACCATATCGACCTCTACCAGATCCACGGCTTCGATCCGGCGACCCCGATCGCGGAGACGCTGGAGGCGCTCGACACCCTCGTGCGCCACGGCCATGTCCGCTACCTCGGCCTGTCGAACTGGGCGGCGTGGCAGGTGATGAAGGCGATCGGGGTCGCCGAGATGCGCCGGCTCGCGCCCATCGTCTCGCTTCAGGCCTACTACACCCTGGTCGGGCGCGACCTGGAGCGCGAGATCGCGCCGATGCTGACCGCCGAGGGTGTGGGGCTGATGGTCTGGAGCCCGCTCGCCGGCGGGTATCTCTCGGGCAAGTACGATGCCGAGGGGGCGGCCGCGGACGGGCGGCGCACCACCTTCGATTTTCCGCCGGTCGATCGGACGCGCGGCGCCGTCACGCTGGATGCCATGCGCGGAATCGCCGAGGCGAGAGGGTGCAGCGTGGCGCAGGTGGCCCTCGCGTGGCTGCTGCACCGGGAGGTGGTCACCAGCGTCATCGTCGGCGCCAAGCGCGTCGGTCAGCTCGAGGACAATATCGGCGCGACGCGGGTGCGGCTCGAGGCCGACGAGCTTGCCCGGCTCGACGCCGCCACCCGATTGCCGCCGGAATATCCCGGCTGGATGCTGGAGCGCCAGGGCGCCTACCGCGCCTGATCTATTCCCGCAGGAAGCGCCGGATCCAGCCGGCCACGCGCGCGCTGTCATGCGGCGCGTCCAGCGAGGCCAAAGCCGCCGGCACCAAAGCCGGGTCGCTCGCCCCGGCCCGGTGCCCGTCGGTGAGCGCGCGGGCATAGTCCGGCGCGAATTCCGGGTGGCACTGGAACGAGAGGGCGGGGCGGTCGCTCCAGGCCAGCACGCCGTAGGGCGTGAACCGGCTGCCCGCGAGCACCCGCGCGCCGGGCGGGAGGGTCACGACCTGATCCTGATGGCTCACGGGGATGGCGATCGTCTCCGCGTCGTCCATGAAGGGCGCGCGCTCCGTTACCGCGTAGGCGTGCAGCCCGAGGCCCCAGCCGCGCTGCGAGCGCTCCACCAGCCCGCCGAAGGCCTGTGCCAGGGCCTGATGCCCGAAGCAGAGGCCGACGAGCTTTTCGAGCGGTCGAGGCCGCGCAGGAAGGCGAGCAGGTCTTCGACCCAAGGGGTCGCGTCGTAGACCGAGGCGGGCGAGCCGGTAATGACGAAGGCGTCGAACGCCTCCGGCGCCTCGGGCCAGTGGTCGGCCGTCACGTCGAAGCGTGTGAAGGCGTGGCCGTCGCCGATCAGCGCCTCGACCATCGCGCCGTAGGAGGGAAAGCGCCCGCCGAGCCGCTCGGGCGGGTGGCCGGTCTCGAGGATGGCGATGTTCATGGGGTCGAGTCCAGGATCAGAACCCAGTCAGCTTGACTGCGTATAGGGCTGTTGAGCGGTGGGTTGCGAAGGTTGACCCATCGCCCGCAAGCGGACGTTCCGTTTCCGACCCATGCCGGCCGCCCGCACCGCTTCCCGAAAGCGGTCGCTCGTTTGCCGCCCGGCAACTTCGGCTCGGGGCGGGAAACGGGACGCATACGTTAGCGTTCGAGTGTGCGGCTGCGGTTCCAACAAAAACCGAGGGAGGTCGGCATCATGGATCGCTCAATCCTCCTGCAAACATCGCCATCGATACGGCAAGGTTCGGGGCGTTTGGGCGGGCAGTCTCCGTAGGCACCATGGCGTCCCATGGAGGTCGGCTCCGATGGCATCCTATCGATTTGGTCGACAACGAAGCTCCTCCGACCTCTTTGAGGAATCATCACTGCATTAGTGGCAGAGATCATCCGATGGCGCATGCGGGCTCGTTTCATCCTCGGAGGCTTGCGCCAGGCATCAGCTCAACAGTTCTGCGACGCGTGAATGGGATCTGCCGAATGTGCATTCTCTGAGGGCGGTCACTGGGGATCTACCCGCAAGTTGAATTGGGATTATCCAGCCCGGGTTCAGTGATCTTCGCGCGTAACGTCCTTCGCCAAGGCTGCACTCTCCCGCTTGAGCGGACGGCTTGTTGGGCATGCTTCCTGCGCAAAGCCATGCAGGGCGTTGATCAAACTGTCCGGCGTCTGTCGGTAGAAAATGAACTGCCCGCGGCGCTCGCTTTCTACCAGCCCTGCTGCCTCGAGGACCGACAAATGCTGGGAGATGGATGCCTTCGACATGGCGAACCGCGCAGCGATATCGCCAGCGTTGAGCTCGGTATGAGAGAGGTAGGCTAAAATCTGGCGCCGGACGGACGATGCCAGGGCTTCGAAGACGCGCTGCATCGCAGGATGTTTAGTTGATGAGCTAACCATTGACAAGTCGGACCGATCCGTCGTTTAGGATATTTGCTAAATATCTAAGGACGGGTGGTGATGACCGAAGCGCCCCGATGCACCTCGACGACCCGCATGATCGCCGACGCCCACACGTCGGCAGCTGACGGTCACTTGGAATGGGCGCCGGCCAAGTCACTTTGGATCGGTGGCATGCTGGCTGCAGCCCTGCTGCTTGGCCCGATTTTCGTGACACCCGGGGCTGTCGCGCTGTTCCTGGTGACGACTGTCATCACGCTTTGCGCAGGCCATTCGATCGGAATGCATCGGTTGCTGGTGCATCGCAGCTTCTCGGCAAAGCCCTGGGTCGAATATGTTTTGGTCTACCTGGGGACCTTGGTTGGAATGGCAGGTCCGATCGGCATGGTCCGCCTCCATGACATGCGCGACTGGGCGCAGCGGCAGTCCGCCTGCCACGATCTCCACGCCAATCGACTTCCGCTCCTGCGTGATGCGGTGTTGCAGATGCACGCCCGACTCGTACTGACTCATCCCCCTGTGTTCGTTGTGGAGCCGAGGATCGCAGGTGACCGGATCTTTCGTTGGCTGGAAGCGAGCTGGATGCTGCAGCAACTGCCATGGGCCGTCCTGTTCTATGCGATAGGCGGGCTGCCGTGGTTGGTTTGGGGTATTCCGGTCCGGGTCGCCGTATCGTTGACCGGGCACTGGCTTGTCGTGCACCTGACCCATCGCCGCGGACCCCAGGGTTGGGTGGTCGATGGTGAGTCCGTTCAAGGACATGACTTACCGGCAGCGGCCTGGCTCACCTTCGGCGAAGCTTGGCATTCAACGCATCACGCATGGCCGGAGTCGGCACGCCTTGGAACGGAACCAGGTCAAGCCGATCCCGGCTGGCGGCTGCTGCAAGGCCTGGAACGTCTCGGCCTCGTCTGGGATTTGAAGCAGCCCGGCGTTCTGCAACCTCGGCCCGGCGTTCGAAAGCTTCAGGGACCAACGATCCCGTAGCGATTGGTTCGGACCGCCCCGGGGTAGGAGCGGTCGCGGACACGGCGTCTGCTTCGATTCCTTTTCGTGCGAAACCCGACTGGCGGAAATTCACCCAACTCAGCCGTAGACGTCGCCCTGATCAAAGGCCGGGCAGCGGACCTTCCCAGGGTCTGCAAAGGGTCGAATACGGCTCCTCGTATGGTCAAGCTGGTTGTATCTCGAACCTAAATCGCCGGATCTAAGGCGGAAACCGTCGCCGGAGCCGCAGGCTTGGCCTTGAGCCTCATCAGCAGAACGGCCGCACTCATCACCGCGGCGAAGATCGCGAAGATCAGCGGGTTGTAGACGATGAGCGCTATGAGACAGACCACGGCCATGACGAGCGCGAAGGCCGGCGCGTAGGGGTAGAGCGGTGCCCGGTAGGGCCGGGCGAGGTCCGGCTCGCTGGCGCGCAGGCGGAACAGCGCGGCCATGCTCATCACGTACATGGTGAGTGCGCCGAACACCGCCATCGTCACGATGCTGGCGGTGAGCGACTGCCCGGCGACGCTGATCAGGTTGTCGCTGTAGATGGCGGCGATGCCGACGACCCCGCCCGCCAGTGTCGCCACGTGCGGCGTCTGGAAACGCGGATGCACCCGCGCGAACAGGGCCGGCAGGAAGCCGGCGCGGGCGAGCGCGAAGATCTGGCGGGCATAGCCCATGATGATGCCGTGGAACGAGGCGACGAGGCCGAACAGGCCGAGCCAGACCAGCATGTGCAGCCAGCCGCTCGACTCGCCCACCACGCGCTTCATCGCCTGGGGCAGGGGATCGTTGAGGTCGGACAGGCTCTTCCAATCTCCGGCGGCGCCCGCGAACAGCATGACTCCGAAGGCGAGTGCGGTCAGCGTCAGCACGCCGGTGATGTAGGCGATGGGGATGGTGCGCTTGGGGTCTTTCGCTTCCTCCGCGGCCATGGCGACGCCCTCGATGGCGAGGAAGAACCAGATCGCGAAGGGGATGGCGGCAAAGATGCCGCCGATGGCCGCCGGCCCGAACCTGTCCCCTCCGGCCCAGCCGCCGGCCGTGAAATTGTCGAGGCGGAAGGCCGGAGCGACGACGCCCATGAAGACCAGAAGCTCGGCCACCGCCAGCACGGTGACGAAGAGCTCGAAGGTTGCGGCGATGCGCACGCCGACGATGTTGAGGCCCATGAACAGCAGGTAGGCGCCGAGCGCCGCGTGCTTGGGGTCGAGCCCCGGATACTGGACGTTGAGATAGGCGCCGATGGCGAGCGAGATCGCGGGCGGCGCGAACACGAATTCGATCAGCGTGGCGTAGCCGGCCACCGCCGCCCCCGTGGGCCCGAAGGCCCGGAGCGCATAGGCGAAGGGGCCGCCCGCCTGCGGGATCGCGGTGGTGAGTTCGGTGAAGCTGAAGATGAAGGCCACATACATCGCGGCCACGCACAGCGTGGTGACGAGGAAGCCGAGGGTGCCGGCCTGCGCCCAGCCGTAGCTCCACCCAAAATACTCTCCCGAGATCACGAGCCCGACGGCGATGCCCCAGAGATGGAAGGCGTTGAGGCTCTTGTCGAGCGTGGTCGAAGGCGTCGGCATCGTGCAACTCCGCAGTCCCGGCCCAATCGGCTTCAGCCCGAGAGGCGGCGTCCGAACGGGGCCATGGGGCGGAAGGCCAAGCAAGAGCGTTGCCGCTTTCCCGTGCTCGCGGCGTTCGTCGGGCGCGCGGGGCTGCGACGCCTTCTCGGGAGGGCCGCCGCATGCCGGCGCCGCTCAACCCCTCCGGGCCGGCAACGGGACGAGCCGGGAGCCGGCGGTCACTCGGGCGAGGGCCGCTGGCCGGCTGGATCGAAGGGGATTTGAGCGATGCGTCCGGCTGCAGGATGTCCGCTCAGCTCGACGTTGAAGGTCTTGTAGATGAAGGCGAGCAACTCCTCCGCCGCGCAGGCGCGCGTCTCGGACGCCGCCGCCGCCGCTTTCGCCTCATGATAGCGACGCGACAGGATCTCTTTTTCCGAAAGCGCCGTTCGCAACGCCATCTTCGTCGCGGTGAGCGTCAGCCGGCACTCGCTGATTTCGTTCATCAGCGCCGATCGTTCCGATTGCCATCGGATGCGCTCCTGCTGGACGCTCTGAATCAGGTTCAGCGCCTGCGGCTCGATCATCTCCTTCCAGCGCTGCAAATCATGGATCGTGTCCGCGGCCTGTTTTACCAGACCCAACGCGTCGTCGAGCCTGATCTCGACGTCGAACAGGGCCCATTCGGAGGGCTGGACCGGCAGGCCGCTCTCGCTGGTGATCGGACATGGGCTGTCGAGGTCCATCGGAACGCGTTCACGCCTTACGGCGCGTCCTGTCCGATGTCGCCGGTCTCCGCGGGGACGGGCTTGTTCTTCGAGCCGAAGGCCGTGAACACGGCATCGTAGATGCGGACGAGCCAGGTTTCCGCCTCCTTGGCGCGCGCCTCGGCGCGGCGGGCGCGGTCCTCCGCTTGGCTCAGCAGAACCTGGTTCGAGGCGAGCGTCTTTTGAAGCTGCCGCACCTCGTCCTCAGCTTGGCTGATGACACTTCGGAGCTGGTTCTCGAGATCGACGGCGCGCTCTTCGCTGATCCGGATCGCTTCGGCGGCCTCCTGCACGAGGTCGATCGCGGAGACCCAGTCGCGCTGCGGCGGCGAGGCCGTGCCCCCGTCGGATGCGGTGTCGGAGGTGACTGGCGAGAAATTAATGATCTTGTCTCCCGGTCGCGTCACGTTGGCCTGCCAAGCCCGCATGAGAATGGAATTGCCGGAGGAAGGGGCGGCGTCTTTCACGGCCTGTTCTGACATTCAAGCATCCTTCCAGGTCTTCTCTGCCAAGTTTTCTCTACGAAGTCTTCTTTTCCGAGGGACGGCGAATTAGGCCGACTTGCCCGTGGAGCTGAACGGCCGAACGTTGCTCACCTCGTCGGCCGAGGCATGCGCAGTGTCTTCGTCGAGCTCGTCGTTCACCTGCTCCCGCCACGGGCGGCCCGAGCGTTTCAGGGCATCGTGCTGCTTCTGCAGCGTGACCCGGCTTTCGCGCGCGATGTCGAGGGCACCTTGCAGCAACGCGCGCTCCGAGCGCTCGTTCTGCAATTCCTCCATCAATCTGCGGTTCGAGGCTTCGAGATCGGCGCGGGCGGCTTCGTGCCGGTGGGTCAGGTGCTCGATGCGATCGTTCAGAACCGCGTTGCGGTTCGTCGTCTGCTCGATCGCCGCATCCTTGGCCGCGAGAGCCTTGTTGAGCATGTCGCAACGGCTGTCGAGTTCGCCGCGAATGCGCTGGATTTCCAGGAACCGCTCGGTCTGGCGCGATAGGTCGGCTTGCAGGGCTTCGAGGCGGCGTTCCAGCGTGCTCCGCGCGATGGTCGCTTCCTTGAAATTGCGATCGACCGAACGGAATTCCTCGTCCTTGTCCCGCAACTGGTTGCGGGCCTGCACCAGCAACTGTTCCGTCGAGGTCGCCCGATTCAGGGCGGCTTCGAGTTTCATCGCGAGGCTGGCGCGGTCGTTTCGGAGCGCGGACAGCTCCGTTTCGTGCTGCGCTTCGTTCCGCTCCCTTACGGAGATTTCCGTCGCGAGTTGGGTCTCGACGATGCGCAGGCGCTGCCGGTCGGCTTCGGCGGTGGTCGTCAGGTCGCGATGGCGGGCATCCAGATCCGCGAGCTGTGTCGCCTGCTCCTCGCTCAGAAGTTGGAGACGGCGTCCCTCGACCTCCAGCAGGCTGTTCCGCTCGCGGACGTTGTTCAGCTCGTGCTCGGAACGCGCCAGGGCGCTGTCGGCGGCCTGCGCTTCCTGCCGCAGCGCCCGGCTCTCGCTCGTCAGCGCCTTGTTCTGCTCGACCTCGGAAAAGAGCTGGCGCTCCAGGTTCTCGATGGCCGACACCTTGTCGCGCAGATCGATCTGATGCGCCTCGACCGCCGCATCGCGCTCGCGCAAGCTTTCCAGGGTTCGCTTCGCATGGACCTGGGAATCCGCCAGCTCGCTGTTCATCCGCGACAGCTTCGTGGAGAGATCGGCCACTTCGTCGCGCAGGTTGCCGTTGGCGCTGACCTCCTGAGTCAGCGTGTTCTCAAGCTCGGCGATCCGCACGCTGGCCTTGGACAGCTCGCTGCTGATGCTCGCCAGCGGTTGCAGGATCAGCACGAAATCGTCTTGGAGGCTTCGCAGGTCGTCCAGGCGGTCGACCATCGCGTCGATGCGCTGCCGTACGACCTCGTCCCGTTGACCGATGGCGTCGAGGTTCGTCGGAGCGGGCTCAGGCGTCGACCGGACGCGTCTCCCGCCCTCCATCAGGTCGGGGACGACCGCCTTCGGCAGTCGCGGTGTGGGGGCCGACTCCGGGGCGCGCGACCGTTGCTCCGCGTCCCGGTCGCGTGAGGCGGATGACGTCGGCAGCACGTTTCGGAACGGCATCCAAGCCATCGCAGTGTGTTTTCCCATGACGACACGGCGAGTTTGCGTGCTTACTGCTTTTTTAACAGATTTGTCACGCAACGCGAGTCGCGAGTCCCGTTGGCAACAGGGTTCTTCCCGATCCGATGCGGATCAGTCTTTTGATAACTAAATCGTGATTAAGGAATATTTTGTAGTATATACTGTTTTTATTGCTGTGCTTTTATCGATAATGTAATGATTTTGTAAGATTTGCCTCTCGGGGCTTCGGGTGGCTGTTGCAATGGATCGTAATGACCGCCCGGTTGCACGCAGTTCTGTGGCCGGGGATGCGTTGGCAAAGAATGCGTCGACAGAGAATGCTTCGGCCTGGGGCGTCGCGATACGCGCGGAATTCGCTCAATGCGGAGAGTGTCCTGCGATTGCAGCCGTAGGCCGTTTCCGGTTCGGGCCCATCCGCTCGCCAACGGAAACCGCGTCACGTCGGCGCGGAGGCTGCTCCGGGCCATACCCTCATGAGGGCGGCGGTCAGGCGGCGCTCGGCCCCGTTTCCAGCGCGTTCCCGTCGCGGGTGCGGATGTCCATGGCATTTCCGCGCCAGACGATGGCGGTGCGGGCCCAGGCGCTCGCCCAGATCGCCGGCAGAAGGGCGTCGCGGACGAGGAGGGCGGCGAGCATCCGCGGCGAACGGTGCCAGCCGGCGCGCGCGGCCAGCGCGATTTCCGCCCCGTACCAGAGGGCGCCGGCGCCGACGAGCCAGAGCGTGGCCTCGACGCTTCCGGCCACGAGACCCGTCAGCACCAGCGGCAGCAGGGCGCCGATGCCGATCTCGGGGGCGAAGAAGAGCGGGAAGGTGACCCGCCGCAGCCGCGCCCAGCGCACCTGCCGCGACCAGACCTCCGACAGGGCGCGGTGCCCGAGCGGCTGCTGGAACGGCGAGGCGACGAGATGCACCCGCTTGCCCGCCGCGCGCACGAGCTTGGTCGCGGCGGCGTCCTCTGCGATCTCGGCGTTCAGGGCGCGGATGCCGCCCTGCGCTTCGAGGAAGGGCTTGTTCCAGAGCATGCTCTTGCCCTGCGCGAAGCCGAGGCCCAGCGCCTCGCCCGCATATTGCCAGCGGGCCTGCAGGGTGTTGAGGAAGGCGCATTCCACTTCGGCGAAGAAGTTCTCCGGACGTGCGCCGATCGGCGTCGAGCAGACGAGGCCGCTGCTCGTCCGCCACGCCGCCTGCATCTGCTGGATGTAGTCGGGCGGCATCAGGACGTTGGAATCGGCGAGGATCACCCAGTCGTGCCGGGCGGCATCCCAGCCGCGCACGCAGTTGTTGAGCTTCGGGTTGCCGCCGATGCGTTCGTCGCCGAGGATCAGCTCCGACGGGATCTGCGGATGTGCCGCCCGCATCCGCTCCAGCAGCGGCAGAATCGGGTCGCTGGCCTCCGCCACGCAGAAGATCAGCTCGTAGACCGGATAATCGAGCCGGAAGCTCGCGAGCAGCGTCTCCTCGCTGAACGCTTCCAGGCCGCGCAGGGGCCGCACCACCGAGACGGGGGCGCCCGCGGGGAAGGCGGACGGCTTGCTCTCGTCGTGGTTCTTGTCTCGACCCCGGTCGTGGCCCTTGCGTCCGATGCGCAGGGCTGCCACCGCGAGGCTCGCAAGGTTGACGGTGACGAGAACCGCGCAGAGCGCAAGGGCGGCGAGCGCGCCGCTCTCCGGCAGTGCGATCATGCGCGGCGTCTCCCGTCGAGGGTGTCTTCGGGCGCGACGGCGCGTCCCATCACGCCCCTAGCAGCGCCGCCTTATCAGGCGTGTGACACTTCAGACGCCGTCCCGGGCCGCTCCTTTGATCCCGATCGTGTTCCACCCGGCCTACGAGGCCGAACTGCCGGACGGCCACCGCTTTCCGATGCGCAAATACGGCCGGCTCGCCGAAATTCTGCGCGCCCGCGGCCTCGTGCCGGACGGCTTCGTCACGCCGGAGCCCGCCGATGCGGCGCTGCTATCGGGGGCGCACGATCCGGCCTATGTCGCGGCGGTGCTCGCCGCGCAGGTGCCGCGGGTGATCGAGCGGGCGATCGGCCTGCCCGTGACGGAGGCCGTCGCCGCCCGCGCCTGCGCCTCGGCCGGGGGGACGCTGCGCGCCGCGCGCCTGGCACTCAGCCACGGGCTCGCCGGCAGCACGGCCGGCGGTAGCCACCACGCGCGGCGGGCCGGCGGTGCGGGATTCTGCGTGTTCAACGACGTGGCGGTGGCCGCCCTCGCCCTGAGACGCGAGGGCGCGATCACCCGGGCGCTGATCGTCGATCTCGACGTGCATCAGGGCGACGGCACCGCCGATTGTCTCGCCCGCGAGCCCGACCTGTTCACGCTCTCGATCCACTGCGAGCGCAACTATCCGCACGACAAGGTGCCGGGCGACCTCGATATCGGCCTGCCCGACGGGCTCGACGATGCGGAATACCGCGCGGTGCTGGAGGCACGCCTGCCCGCGCTGGTCCAGAACTTCGCGCCGGACCTGATCTTCTACAATGCCGGTGTCGATCCGCATCGCGAAGACCGGCTCGGACGCCTCTGCCTCACCGATGCGGGATTGCTCGCCCGCGATCGATACGTGGTCGGCCTCGCGCGGGCGCAGCGGATTCCGCTCTGCGCCGTGATCGGCGGCGGCTATGGCAGCGATGTCGACGCCCTGGCCGCGCGCCACGCCCTCGTCTTCGAGGCGATGGCCGGAGCCTGAGGAACGCCGGTCCGCGCGGCCGGTTTACCCAGCCACGGAGGCGATGCGACAGGAAGAGACGATGCCGGACGATGCGTTCGACCTGAACCGCTTCGTGGAAGCACAGGACGGCCTCTACGAGGGCGCGCTCGCGGAATTGCGGAACGGGCGCAAGCAGAGCCACTGGATGTGGTTCATCTTCCCCCAGATCGCCGGGCTCGGCTCCAGCGCGATGGCCCGGCGCTACGCGATCCGCTCGCTGGCCGAGGCGCAGGCCTATCTCGCCCATCCGCTGCTCGGCGAACGGCTGCGGACCTGCACGCGGGCCGCGAATGCCTGGGAGGGCCGCTCGGCCCACGCCCTGTTCGGCGCGCCCGACGACGTGAAGTTCCGTTCCTCCATGACGCTGTTCGCGCGGGCCGATCCGGACGATCCGGGCTTCGCCCGTGCGCTCGCGTCATTCTTCGAGGGACGGCCCGACCCGCTGACCTTGGAAAAGCTGGAACAGTGTTGAGCCGACGCCGTCGCCCGGCCGCCTTGCGGCTTCGAACAGACGTCAAAGCCGCAATTGAGTTCTAACCCGATTTCTCCGGATCACCCATTAGTATAGAATTATTACAAAAAGTTGAATGTTCTGATGATTGGTTGTTGACGATACATTGCGTGTAAACATAGATGTTTCAAGACCGCCGATCGAAGATCAAATATTAGTCCGTTCTCTGAGCGTTCGGAGATTGGTCGGACATGAGGCATTATGATGAAGCGCGCGCTCGTCTTAGCCAATGGCCCGCGCATCCAATACCGAGTCTTGCGATGCGCAGGCGAATGCTTCGATGAAGTCTACGTCCTGGGTGCAAACGATGCATATCTCCTGAAGCGTTCGCGTTTTTGTGAAAGATATATCGATTTTACGGGAGATTTTGCCAATATTCGGCAATCGGATCTTGCCGATATTCGCCGGCTCTGTGCCGTCCACAAGATCGATATGGTGCTTCCGAGTTGCAGCCGGACGACGCGTCTTCTGGCAGCCCATGGGGCCGAGTTCGGGGCGCCGTACTATCCCGTGCCGGATCAGGAAACCTTCGACGCACTCGACGACAAGTGGCGCTTCGCCGGCGTCTGCGCCGACCTCGGGCTTCCCGTCCCGCTGACGCGGCGGTTCGAGACGATGGCGGATCTGCGCCGCGACCCGGACTGTGGCCGCCTCGAATTCCCCCTGATCCTGAAGCCGGCGGCCATGTCGGGCGGCTACGGCGTGCAGCGGATCGATTCCGCCGACGCGCTTCCCGAGCATCTCAGTTACACACCGATCATCTGTCAGGCTTACGTGCCGGGCGAGGAGTTGAGTGCGTTCTATCTCTGCGAAGCCGGGACGATCTTCGCGTCGTTCTCCTATCGCCGGACCCTGACCAAGCTGGAGGAAATCCGCGTTCCGGCCATCGATGCGCATGCGAGCAGGCTCGTCGCGCATTTCCGCTACGACGGGGTGATCGGGTTCGACGTCCGGCGCCGGCCCGATGGCGAGATCGCCTTCATCGAGTGCAACCCGCGCTTCTGGTACCACATGGAGGTGGCGATGCTGGCTGGCCTGAACTTCGTCACCCTCGGCTGCCGCCTGCGTGAGGGGGAGGGCGGCCCCGCGGATTCCGACACGCTCCAGATCCGGTCGCCGCGGCGCCTGTGCGGAAACCTGCTCACGCCCTGGCGCCTGAACCGCGCCGAACGGGCCTATCTACGCTACATCGTCCGCGATCCGGCGATCTCCGGCTGGGCGGCGTTCCAGAGCGCGATCGGCCGCTACCGTCTCGCCGGCGGGCAGCTCCTGTGAGGCGCGCACCGTCGCGCCGGAGAGTGGCGCCGCTTCCGGCCCGTTCGCGACGGACCGGGGCCGGTCGGCGCATCGGGATATCCCCCTCAAGAGCGCGTGCTTTAAGCGCGGCTTTGTCGTCGTTCTCAACCGCCAGAGATGTGACGACGTCGTGAGCCGGCCCGCGGATGCAGGGTCGGCGGAGCGACGAGACCGATGAGAGGGGCCGTCCATGGATTCGAGCGGCGACTTCGCGAGCCTGCCTCCGGCCGAGCCCGCGCCCCCGTCCTTGGTGCCCGATGCGGTCTCGCACCGGCCGGCCTTTTCCGTCGAAGTCGCGACCGCGCCGCGCTTTCGCGCCCTCGCCGCGGAATGGCGCCGGCTGGTCCGGCGCTGCGCCGAGCCGAACGTGTTCATGGAGCCCGCCGTCGCGGGCGCGATGTACACCGCGACCGAGACGCCGCTGCATATTCTCCTCGCCTGGTCCCGACGCGGCGGGGAAGAGGCCGAGCTGATCGGTGTCTGGCTCCTCGTGATCGGCCGGCCCTCGTCGCGCCTGCCGGTCCGGACGCTCGAAGCCCCGTGCAATTCGCTGACCTTCCTCGGCTCGCCGGTGCTCGATCGCGACCATGCGGTCGAGGCCCTGTCGGCGATGCTCGATGCCGTTGCCGAGAATTCCACCCTGCCGAAGCTGATCTGCGCCAACCAGATCGCGATGGACGGGGCGGTCTTCGCCGCCCTCGTCGGTGCGGCCGGCCGGCGCGGCTTCCGAATTGTCGAGATCGAGCGCCGGCAGCGCGCCCGGCGCGATGCGCCGGTCGCAGGACAGGCTGCGCCGGCCCTTCCCGGCTCCACGAAGCGGCGTGCCGAGTTGCGGCGGCATCGCAAGCGGCTCGCGGAGCAGGGCGAGTTGCGTCACGTCAGCTCTCGCAAGCCGGAGGAGGTCAGCGCGGCGTTCCAGGAATTCCTCGATCTGGAGGCGGCCGGCTGGAAGGGCCGCAAGAGTCGGCGCGGACGGGCGATCCGCAACGCGCCGCCGCTCTGCGCCTTCGCCCAGACGATGATCGTGGGGTTGGCGCGGGACGGCTGCGCCGGCATCGAGACCCTGCGCCTCGACGGCCGGGCCATCGCGATGAACATCTGGCTGCGATCCGGCCGCACGGCCTTCGGCTGGAAGATGGCGTATGACGAGGCTTATGCGAAATGGGGGCCCGGCTCGCTGCTGATGGAGGCGACGACCGAGACGGCGTTCGCGGACGGGACCATCGACACCATCGATTCCTGCAACCGCGACACCTCCGCGGCGCTGGCGCAGATCTGGCCGGACCGCCGCGAGATCGCGGATCTCCTGATCGACGTCTCCCCCGGCGGCTCCCTGCGCGGCCGGTTGACGGCCCTGTCGGAGACGCTGTTCCGGCACGGTCGCGGCGTCGCCCGCCGCACCTACAAGACCCACGTCAAGCCGGTCTATCTGCGGGCCCTGGCCCGGCTGACCCCGAAGCCGCGATCCGGAGCGGGGCAGCAGGGGAAGACGGAGGGTTAGAGCATCGTCCCGAAAGGTGGTGGCCGGCTTTCGGAAAAAGGACGATGCTTGAGGAGGTCCGATCCTGCCGGATCAGGGTGCGGCCGGCTTCTCCGTGCCGGCGCGATCGACCCGCGCCTCCGGCCGGCTGTCGGTCGAGGCGAAGTAGGGCTTGATGTCGAGCAGGGGCGTGCCGTCGATGCAGTCGAGCCCGCGCACGCGGACGGTGCCGTCGGCGATGTCGAGCCGCTCGACCACGGATAGGGCGATGGGGTTCGGTCGCGCCGGCGAGCGGAGCGAGAAGGTGCCGCGGCTGCCCGGCGCGTGGCGCGGCTGCTGGCGCACGAGGTCGCGGGCGGCCCGGTCCATCCAGTAGAGCACGATCAGGTGGGTGGCGCCCTCCAGGTTCTGGAGCGCGGGCCGATAGGCGGCATCGACTTCGAGGGTACAGACCGCGTCCGTCTGCGTGCCGTTCTTCGGGCACTCGCCTCGGTCTTTCCACGGCGTGCGCACCCGGCCGATGAAGTAGAGGCCCGCATCGTAGTCGGCGGGCAGCGGGATCGCCTCCTCGCCGGGGCGCCGCTCGACATCCTCGTTCATCCGCTCTCGCTTCCCCGTTTGGCGACGCATGCCTTGTCGCCCCGGTGTGCCGCCGCCGCAAGGTGGGCAGGTGCCTTGCAAGGCAAGCCTCTTGCGCGTCTCGCCGCCAAGTGCGGTGTAGACGTCTTGGGGTCAGCGGGGAGGGCACATGGTCATCGACGAGTTGCGGCCGATGGAGGCTGTTGCCGACGCAGAGACAGCCGTGGATCGGCTCGAGGCGCTGCACGCGGGCGCGACCCAGGCGCTCCAGACGGCCCTGGCGCGCTACCTCGAACACCGCATCGCCCCGGACGCGACCGAACGGCTCCAATTTCGCTACCCTGAGCTGCGCCTGACCTACCAGCCCGCGGGGCCGCTGCCGCGGCTCAACCGGGCCACCGCCAAGTTCCAGGCGCCCGGCCTCTACGCCACCACGGTGACGCAGCCCGGCTATTTCCGCGCCTATCTCTTGGAGCAGTTGCGGCCGCTCGTGCGCGATTACGGCGCCAGCATCGAGGTCGGCCTGTCGGGCCAGGAGATTCCCTATCCCTACATCGTCGAGCCCGGCACCGATCTCGGCGGCAGCGGCGTCAGCACCAGCGATCTCGCCACCCTGTTCCCGACGCCGCTCCTCTCGGTGGTGGGCGATGAGGTCGCCGATGGCCTGTGGCTGGAGAATGCCGGCGATCCGCGCCCGCTCGCTTTGTTCGACGGGGTGCGCACCGATTACTCCCTGCGCCGGCTGGTGCACTATACCGGCTCGGACTGGCGCGAGATCCAGCCCTGGATCCTGCTGACCAATTATCACCGCTACGTCGATGGCTTCGTCCGCCACGGGTTGGAGCGTCTGGCGGCGGGGGAGGGGGAGCGGCTGGTGCTGCCCGGCGGGATCGTCGTGGAGCAGGCCGAGGCCGCCTCGGCCGACCCGGCGGCGCTGATCGCCGCCTCGCCCTGGCACAAGTACCAGATGCCGGCCTACCACCTCGTCGGCCGCGGGCCGGACGGGGCGCCCCAGGGCACGACGCTGGTCAATATCGGTGTCGGCCCCTCCAACGCGAAGACCATCACCGACCATCTCGCGGTGCTGCGTCCGCATTGCTGGCTGATGGTCGGGCATTGCGGCGGCTTGCGCCAGTCGCAGACCATCGGCGACTACGTGCTTGCCCACGGATACCTGCGCCGCGACCGCATCCTCGACGACCTCGTCCCGCCCGAAATCCCGGTGCCGGCTTTGGCCGAGGTGCAGATCGCGCTGCAAGCGGCGGCGGCGGCCGTCACCGGGGAGCGGGCGGACGCGCTCAAGCAGCGCCTGCGCACCGGCACCGTGGTGACGTACGACGACCGCAACTGGGAGCTTCGCTTCAGCCAGGAGCGGCGGCGCATCAACCTCTCGCGGGCGATCGCGGTGGACATGGAGAGCGGCACCATCGCCGCGCAGGGCTATCGCCTGCGGGTGCCCTACGGCACGCTGCTCTGCGTCTCCGACAAGCCGCTGCACGGCGAGATCAAGCTGCCGGGCGCGGCCAACGCCTTCTACGAGCGGGCGGTGGCCGAGCATCTCAAGATCGGACTCGCCACCCTCGACACCCTGCGCGCTGACCGGGCCGGCCTGCACTCGCGCAAGCTTCGCAGTTTCGACGAGCCGCCGTTCCGGTAGGGGGCTGCCCTGCGGGGGTGTCCGGCGTTTCGAAAGGGCAAGCCCTTTCGCGGGTCCAGGGCGAAGTCTTGATTGAAGGGAGGCCGGGCCAACGCCCCGGCGCCCCGCCAAAGGGATGATCTTTCTCGGAAGCCCGGTGCGAGCCTATGCCGCCCGCACCGTGGCGAGGAACTGCGAGACCTGGGCGCGCAGGGCCTCGGACTGGTGCGACAGTTCGCTGGCGGCGCCGAGCACTTGGCTGGCCGCCGCGCCCGTCTCCTCGGCCGCGCCCGCCACGCCCGCGATGTTGCCCGTCACCTCCGAGGTACCGGTCGAGGCCTGGGCGACGTTGCGGACGATCTCCTGCGTCGCCGCGCCCTGCTGCTCCACCGCCGCGGCGATGGCGGTCGCCGTCGTGTCGATGTCGCGGATGCGGCCGGCGATGTCGCCGATCGCCGCGACCGCCTGACCGGTCACGCCCTGGATCTGCCCGATCTGCGCCGAGATCTCCCCGGTCGCCCGGGCGGTCTGGTTGGCGAGTTCCTTGACCTCGGCGGCGACCACCGCGAAGCCGCGGCCGGCCTCGCCCGCACGGGCCGCCTCGATGGTGGCGTTGAGCGCGAGCAGGTTGGTCTGGCCGGCGATGGAGGAGATCAGGCCGACCACGTCGCCGATGCGGCCGACCGCGGCGTTGAGTTCCTGCACGAGATGGGCGGTCCGGTCCGATTGGGTGACGGCGGCCTGCGCCAGCTGGGTGGAGCCCGCGACCTGCCGGCCGATCTCGGCGACCGAGCTGCCGAGTTCCTCGGCGGCGGAGGCCACGGTGTTGACGTTGGTCGCGGCCTCTTCCGCCGCGGCGGCGACGGTGGTCGCCTGGGTCGCGGTCTCGGTGGCCGTCGCGGTCATGGTCGACGCGGTCGCCTGCAGCTCGGTCGCCGAGGAGGAGACCATGCCGACGATGCCGCCGACCGCCGTCTCGAAGCGGTCGGCCAGTTCGATCATCGTACGCCTGCGCTCGACGGCCGCCGCCTCGTCGGCGAGGCGGCGCATCTCGGTTTCCTCGGCGGCCTTGCGCGCGACCATCGCCTTGATGCGCTCCACGGCGCGGCCGACCTCGCCGATCTCGTCCCCGCGCGCCGCCTCCGCGATGCTGGCGTCGATGTCGCCCTCCGACATCCGCCGCAGCACCGCCACGAGACGGTCGAGCGGGCGGGTGATGCCGAACACGGCGATGCTGCCCGCGAGCGCGATGGCGACGAGCAGGGCGAGCCCGGAGCCGACCATGAGCGTGGTGATCGTGCGGTTTGCCTCTTCGGCGGCGGCCTGCTTCTTGCCCTGCATCTGTTGGCCGATCTCGACGACGCGGGCCTGCACCTGATCGTTCAGCTTCTCCCGGATCGGTGCGGAATCCTCGCGCACGATCTTCATCGCCGCTTCGGTGTCGTTGACGAGGCCGAGCTCGGTCGAGCGGCGGAGATGGTGGAAGAAGGTCTCCGCCGTCTGCCGCATCTGCCGGTTGGCGGCCAGGTGTTCCGGCGTATCGGGGAGGCTGGAGAGCCGGTCGAACGCCGCGTAGGCCGCCACCGCGGCGGCCTCCTGACGCGCCTTGTGCCGCGTCATCACCTCGGGGCGGGTCTCGATGATGGTGGTGCGGTTGTGAATGGCAGCCTCGTTGAGGCTGGATGCGGCCGTCAGGATGCTTTCCTGCCGCACGGCCTCCACGTCGATGACCTGCTGCGTCTGCTCGGCGACGCTGTTCAGGGCATTGCGCGCGTAGGCGATGACGCCGACGGTCGAACTCGCCATCAGGGCCAGGGGCACGGCGACCTTCACGAGGATCCCGGCATTGTCGATCAGTTTCATCACGCTCGTCCCACGGATATGTCTTGGACGAGAGTGCTGTCGGCGACACCTTAACTGTGTGTTGCCGGGTCTAAACTCTGCGCATTTGTTATGACACGCTCATATCACGATGTCGTGATCAGCATAGGGCCCACAAGTAATTTCGTTATTTGCAGACAGGCGCGGAACGATTCGGATTTCGCGCTGTTGCCGCGATCCGGCCGTGTCCGGGGAGATCCCGTCCAACGCCTTCGGGCTTGCCCTCCGGGACGATGCTTTAGGCTCTTGTTGTCGCATCATCTTCGTTCCGAAAGCCGGCAACCACCTTTCGGGACGCTGCTTTAGCGCTCGCGCTGCCACAGCCCGGCGCGCTCGGCGCGCGCTTGATCCTCGGCTTCAACGAGATCGCTCGGCGCGTCCTCGGCAGCCCGCGCCCCACCCGCCGTTACGATCAGCGAGGCGAGGTCGTCGCCGTCAAGGCGGCAGCGCGAGGAGACCGGATCGCCGGAGCAGACGATCTCCCGGCGGCGCAGATAGCGTGCGAGTTGGCGGGCCAGCGCGCCGCCCTCGCCGACGACGCCGAGCAGCCGCACCTTGCGTCCGCGGATCGCCAGGGTGCCGGTATCGACCACTTCGGGGACGCCCCGCACCTCGCCCGCAACGGTGGCGGCTGGCGCCGGCGCGACTGCGCTGGCCGGGACCGGCTCGGCGCGAGCCGCGGACGGCGCCGGGCGCTTGCGTCCTTTCAGCACCTTCTGCGCCCGTTCCACGAAGTCGTGGAAGACCCGGGCCGGGATGTCGCCGCCGGTGACCTTGTTCATCGGCGTGTTGTCGTCGTTGCCGACCCAGACGCCGACGATCATGTCCGGGGTCAGCCCGACGAACCACGCATCGCGATAATCCTGGCTGGTGCCGGTCTTGCCGCCGACCGCGAGGCCGTTGACCCGTGCGGCCTTGCCGGTTCCGGACTCCACCACCGCCTGAAGCGAGTCGAGCATCATCGACTGAACCTGCGCGTCCATCGCCGCACCGGGCTTCGGCGCGGGGCGCTGGTAGAGGGGCTGCGGGGTGTTTCCGCGGATCGTACGGACGAGATAGGGCTCCACCGGCATGCCGGGGCCGAGCACGCCAGCATAGGCGCGGGTCATCTCGAGGAGCGAGACGTCGGCCGAGCCGAGGGCGAGGCTCGGCACCTCCGGCAGATCCGACTGCACGCCGAGGCGGCGCGCCTCGGCGATGATCGCGGGCAGGCCGACATCCTCGCCGAGTTGGGCGGCGATGGTGTTGATCGAGAGCGCGAAGGCCGAGCGTAGCGGCAGCGCGCCGCGGAAGCGGTTGTTGGAGTTCTGCGGCTCCCACTCGCCGATCTGGGTCGGGCGGTCCACGAGCACGCTGTCGGGGAAGAAGCCCTTGCCGTAGGCGGCCAGATACACGAACAGCTTGAACAGCGAGCCCGCCTGCCGCTTGGCTTGGGTCGCGCGATTGAACTGGCTGTCCTCGTAGTCCCGGCCCCCCACCATGGCGAGGATCGCCCCGTCGGGCGCCATCGCCACGAGCGCGCCCTGGCCGACCTTCTTCTTTCCGCCCTCGCCGTCGAGGCGGCGGGCGAGCACGCCTTCGGCGAGGCTCTGGAGGTCGAGGTTGAGGGTCGAGCGCACGGTGACGTCGCCGGCGGCCTCGGTCAGCCGCTTCACGTCGCCCGACACCGCGTCGAGGAAGTAGTTGGTGCCCGGCGGCGTCTCGGGCGGCGTGTGCAGGGTGAGCTTTTCCGCCCGCGCCTTGTCGGCCTCAGGTTGGCTGATCGCGCCGGTCTCGACCATGGCCTGCAGCACAAGGTCGGCCCGCTCCTTGGCGCCGCCGAAATTGCGGGTCGGGGCGAGCTGCGAGGGTGCGCGCACGAGGCCGGCCAGCATCGCCGCCTCCGGCAGGGTCAGACCGGCGGCCCCGTGTCCGAAGTAACGCCGCGCCGCCGCATCCGCCCCGTAGGCGCCGGCGCCGAAATAGGCGGTGTTGAGATAGCCGACGAGGATCTCCGGCTTCGTCAGCGTGCTCTCCAGGCGCAGCGCCAGGAAGGCCTCCTGGATCTTGCGCTTGAGCGTCTTCTCCTGGGTGAGCGAGGTGAGCCGGGCATATTGCTGGGTGATGGTCGAGCCGCCCTCGCGCACGCCGCCGCCGGTCGCGTTGCGCCAGACGGCGCGGGCCATGCCGCGCAGGTCGATGCCCCAGTGGCTGTAGAAGCGCCGGTCCTCGATCGCCACGATCGCCTGGGCAAGGCGGGGCGGCAGGGTTTTCTCGGTCAGCCGCTCGCCCTGGAACGCGCCGCGGGTGGCGAAGGCACGCCCGCTCTCGGCCTCGACCACGAGGGCGCGCTGGTTCGCCTCCGGCGCCACCCCGCCGAGCGGCGGCAGGGCGGCGAAGGCGACAAAGACGTATCCGGCCAGGATCACCAGCGGCAGGCCGATCACGACGGCCAATCCGATCACCCAGGGCCGATGGCGGCGGGGAGCGCGAGCGGCGGGATCGTCGACGGGATCGCTCTGTGTGTCCGGCTGATCGACCCGGGCCGTGACGGGCGCCGCCGGTGCGGTGCGCGGCGCGGTCGAGCGAAGGCGGTCCGCGGTGCGAGCGAAGACCGGTCTGGCCCCGTTGGCTGCCCCCTTGGCCGCATCCCTGGCGGCGGCGGTTCCGCTGCGCCAAGCGCTGCGTCCCGCGCTCCCGGCAAGGCGGCCGAGCTGGCGCGCGAGCAAAGCGGCTGCCCGCGCGGCTTCGCGCGCTGCGGCCCGCGTCTCGGTCCCGTCCTCGCCCGGCCTGTCCGGTCCCTGCGCCGTCATTGCGAACCGTTCGCCGCCTGCCGGAAATCACACATCATGGGGCGGACCTTAGCGGAGCGGGGGCCGGCAAGGCTACGCGCCCGAAGGGGGGGCGCGAAGAAGGGAGCCGATGGGTGGCCCCGGCGACACGCTCGGTCACCGCTCCCCCCGCTGCCGTCGCGTGATCCGGCCTGCGGCCGGGGTCGAAAGCCGATCGGCTTGATCGGGCTCAGGGCTGGTGAGGGTGGGAAGCGGACCCTGACGCTTCGCCCTGAAGCAGACGTTCCGCAGCCGACCCAGTCTAGTCGGCTGGAACGCTGTCGTCGTCCCCCGAAGCAGACTTTCATCGGCCGTGCGGCAAATTCAGCTCGGGGTGGGAGCGGCAATAAATTTTTCGCCCGGAAGCAGCCTTTCAGCTTCACGCCCCTTTCAGAGTTGGGGTGGTCTGGCGGCAACTTTCAAAACTGACGCTCGGCGAAGGCCCCGTTTATCGGCATCCTTTGACCGAGTAAATTCGCACCAGACTTTTGCAACGGCTAGAACCGCTCCCGCTCATTTAGCGACGGCCAAGTCGGTGTCGTAGCCGGCCGCGGCGAGGCAGTTGCGGCACTCGCCGGTCGTAAAGCGTGTCATCGTCCGTTTGCCCGCTCATTGCCCCCCAGAATCAACT
>NZ_SRHQ01000037.1:0-33762 GCF_004683995.1 Methylorubrum sp. Q1
CAGGAAGGTTGCGATCTGAGAGAGGTCTCCGCGCTCTGGACCGAATAGACAGAACAGCGTCAGCCGCTTGCCCCGTCGTTTGAGCAGTCGTGCGAGATTGAGCTCGCGCAGCAAGGTCGTAATAGTCGGATTGCCGGCGCCGAAATCGAGCAGGGTGGAGGCGTTGCCGGCAAGCAGTCGCTCGATCTCGGCCCGCGTATGATCGTAGACAGTCTGCGGATCGGCATCCGCCACCGGAACGGTGTCGGCATGCGTATCCTTCAGACCCGAGTTCGTGGGGTCGGCATCGGTGGCGCGCAGGGGCAGGTTCGCAGCCCGGGCGCATTCGATGAGTAGCTTGCTCATCAAGGACTTGCCCGACTTTCCCCGGCCGATGGTGACGAGCAGGGTCTGGATCGCCGCATCGCTGTCGCGACCGCTTAAGGTCCGGTCCGCCGGCTCGACCTGTGGAACCGCAACGGTCTCCCCGTGAGCATCCGGATGGATGACCTCCTTCGTGAGAGGGGCAGGGATCTTAGCGACGATGTTATTCTTGCTCATGACGGGATGCTTTCTGCAAAGTTATTGAGTTGAGCTGGGCTGGCGAGGTCGACGGATGTGGGCATCGGGGGGCGCCCGGCGCGCTGCTCGGCTCGCAGGCGAGCGATCTGCTCGGCGGCGCTCCCTTGCGCTGCGGCAGGTTGGGCTCGGGGCTGGACGGTGGCGGGCGTGCGAATCCGGTCGACCGGCGAGGCGGGTTCAGGCCGGAGCTCGGCTTCCCGCCAAGGCAGCGTGACGACACCGCGAGCGACCTCGTTGGCCTCAAGTCGAGGCGATGGAGCCGCCGTCAGCATCCGCTGACGGACCCGTGCCCAGGTCTTGGAGAGTGTCGCGTCCGTGAGCCGTCCGCCGTGACTGTTGGTCAGGCCGCAGCGTCGTACGACTTCGGAGAGTTCGCGCAGATTGAGGCGGCCGCTTGGATATGCCGCGTGAAGCGCCGCGAAGTTTTCCTCCATCCAGAGTTCGACGCAGCGGTTCTCGACACGAACCTCGGCAACCGCCTGTTCGAAGCGGGGTGGGCGTGCCATGCCCGCCTCACGACGTCGTTCGCCGTTCGGCATGAGCGCGCGGCGGTCCTTCCGTACGCGCAGGGTCGAGATGAAAATTTTTGATTGAGGATCGCATCGTGGCGCACCTGTCCCTGAGGAGAGAGGTGGAACCGGTTCAGCCAGCCACGAAGGGCCCCGGTTCCTAAGCGCCTGAAGAGCAATCCCTCAGCGACCGGTCTGCACCGGCCGAGCTGCTCATCCGCATACGTCCACGAACCGGACTGTCGGATGCCGGAGGCAAGGGACGGGTCGGATCGGTGATCCGGGATGAGATGTCCCGAACAACCGTTCCGCCGCGCCAGCACAGGCCAACCCGGAGGATACATGCTGCATCAGCAGCATCGAGCTCTCGAACTGCTGGTCTCAGAAGGAGCAGCAGCCCACAGTCCCAGCCTGTTCGTTGCCGAGACCGTGCCTGGATTGCACGAAGTACGACGCGCATCAATCCGTTCTCGGCCGCCAGGATCGAGCTGCGGAGGCTTGTCCACAGCCGAGATTGGGGGCAGCACCTGCCGCGGATGGTGTCGTTTTGGGATTTGGATCGAAGCTCGCCAAAGAGGCTGAACGCGGTCCATGACCGCTCCCGGCTCCGTTTCGAGTTCGGCCCCTGGGATGTCGGCGTTGCGCTCGTTCTGTTTTAGATGGACTGACCAAGTCGTGCGTTGCCGCGCAAATCCGTGATCACCGTCCGTAGCCAGGGCATGTGCGAAGAGTGATCCTCCCCTGGTTTCGCGGTTCTCCCGCAGTTTGCGTGGAAAGGTCACGGCGACGCAGCTTCGATGGGCTGATTCACGGCAAGGATGATTTTGCCATCATCCTTGCCGGGCTGCGTCGTCGACCAAGTCCTTCGCCGCTCCGGTCGTCTCATCATCCTTGCCCATGCTCGTCGGAATCATCGGCGCTGTCCTGATTGCGGTGAGCCAAGCTCTGCCGTCCATAGTCGATACGTCCGGCATCCTGCCGATCTTCCCAGTTTCGGCGAGGCCGTGACGCTGCGGCTCACGGTTCGACGCTTCTATTGCCATCACCGCGCCTGCCGACGGGGCACATTCGTCGAACCCCTGCCGCGGCTCCTCCCATCACGCGCACGACGCACGGATCGGCTCGCCGAGGCACAGGCTCGGGTGGGCCTCGCGCTCGGTGGCGAAGCCGGCGCCCGCTTGGCCGGGCATCTGGCGATGGCCACGAGCCCCGATACGATGCTGCGCCTCGTGCACGGCATGACGCTGCCGTCGATCGGTCCGCTGCGGGCGGTGGGAATCGATGACTGGGCGATCCGCAAGGGACAGACCTACGGCACGCTCCTCGTCGATCTCGACCGACGCCGTCCCATCGACCTGCTGCCGGACCGAACCAGCACGACGGTTGCCGCGTGGCTGCGTCGCCATCCCGGTATCACAGTGATCACGCGTGACCGCTCGTCCGAATACGCCCGCGCAGCCACCCTGGGCGCTCCTGCAGCTGTTCAGGTCGCCGACCGGTGGCATCTTCTCCTCAATCTGCGCCAAGCCTTGGAGCGTTGGCTTGCCCGTGTCCATGGACGCTTGCGATGCCTGCCAAGCCTTGCCATCGGAGATAGCCGACGCCCCGGACAGCGTCTGCGCGCCTACCGCCGGAGCGAGGCCGAGATCGCCGTGAGCCGCGACAGCCGCGCTCGCCGTCTGGCGGCCTACGAGGACGTGCGTCGGCGCTCCCAAGCCGGCGAGACCTTGCTGGCAATTGCTCGGGCGACAGGCCTCGCGCGCGGAACGGTGCGCAAGTACGCTCAGGCCGAGAGCTTTCCGGAACGCGCGGCACGTCGCCCCGAACCCAGCCGCCTCGATCCTCATCTGATGCATCTGGAGGAGCGGATGACCCAGGGTTGCGAGAACGCGATGGAGCTCTGGCGCGAACTCCGTGATCGGGGCTTTGCCGGCACACATCGCCAGGTTACTCGCTTCGTCGCCGAGCATCGCACGAGGCCGGCGCGGCGCACCGCCCGCAAATGGCTGGTCCGCACGCCATCGCCGGCTGCGGATCCGATCGCTCTTCCATCGCCGAAACAACTCGCCTGGTTCCTGACCCAGCCCATCGAGGCCCGCCCGCCCCATGCGACCGCCGCCATTGGCCGGATCGAGCAGGACCCGGAGGCGGCCCGGTTCGGTGCGCTGGCGCAGCGGTTCGCCACCCTGGTCCGTAGCTGTTGCGTCGATGGCACCCCGCCCGTGGATCCCGCCGGCGAACTCGACATCTGGCTCGAGGCGGCGCGTCTCAGCGACATACCGGCCCTCAAGACGTTCGCGTCCGGGCTGGAACGCGACGGAGCGGCGGTGCGCGCGGCCTTGACGACGTCATGGAGCAACGGTCAGGCGGAAGGGCAGATTGGTCTGCCCCCTGAAAAGTGGTCCTCCCTGAAGTAGGCTTTCGAGCCTTTGGAGGATGCCAGGAATGCCGCAAAAGAAGCACAAGCCTGAAGAGATCGTTGCCAAGCTGAGGCAGGTCGACGTGCTGCTGTCGCAGGGTCATCCGGTGGCGGAAGCGATCCGCACAATCAGTGTGACGCCGTTCACCTACTATCGATGGCGCAAGGAGTTCGGCGGGCTGAAGTCCGACCAGATGAAGCGTCTGAAGGACTTGGAGAAGGAGAATGAGCGCCTGCGTAAGGCAGTCTCGGACCTGACGCTCGAGAAGCTGATCCTGAAGGAAGCCGCCTCGGGAAACTGGTGAGCCCCGCCCGCCGTCGCCAATGCATCGACCACACCGTGATGAAGTTCGGCGTGTCGGAGCGGTTGGCGTGCCGGGTTTTGGGGCAGCATCGGTCCACGCAGCGCAAGGTGCCGAAGGGGCGGGCTGACGACGCGTCGCTGACGGTCGACATCGTCGAGTTCGCCACCCAATTTGGCCGCTATGGCTACAGGCGGATCACGGCGCTGCTGCAAGAGGCGGGCTGGCTGGTCAACCTGAAGCGCGTCGAGCGGATCTGGCGTCAGGAAGGCCTCAAGGTGCCGGCCCGGCAACCAAAGCGAGGCCGGCTTTGGCTGAACGACGGTTCGTGCATCCGGCTGCGACCGGAATATCCCAACCACGTCTGGTCCTATGATTTTGTCGAAGATCGCACCCACAACGGTCGGAAGTTCCGAATGCTGAATGTGATCGACGAGTTCACCCGGGAATGCATTGCGATCTGGATCGACCGGAAGCTCAAGTCCACCGACGTCATCGACGTCCTGTCCGACCTCTTCATCCTGCGCGGTGTGCCGGGTCACGTTCGGTCGGACAACGGTCCTGAGTTCGTCGCTAAAGCGGTGCGCGAATGGATCACGGCGGTCGGAGCGAAGACAGCGTTCATCGAGCCCGGCAGCCCATGGGAGAACGGCTACTGCGAGAGCTTCAACTCGAAGCTTCGCGACGAGCTTCTGAACGGCGAGCTGTTCTACAGCCTCGCCGAGGCCCGCATCGTCATCGAGAGTTGGCGCCGGCACTACAACACCCGGCGCCCGCACTCCTCGCTCGGCTACCGCCCTCCAGCGCCCAACGCCGTGCTGTGGCCGGCTGCGCCACCCCAACCCGCTTCGCCGGCCACCTCAAACGTCGCCGAAAAGCCCACCATGCATTAGATTTGAACTGGGCCACCGAATGGGGGCAGGCCAGACCACCAGCGCCAAGCACTCCCGCGTGCAGTCGTCGACCACGACGAGGATGCGGAAGCGCCGCCCGTCGTCGAGCGTGTCGGAGACGAAGTCGAGGCTCCAGCGCTGGTTCGGCTCCTGCGGCGCGGCGGCCGGTGCCCGCGTGCCAAGGGCACGCTTGCGCCCACCCCGCCTGCGCACCGACAGCCGCTCTTCCCGATAGAGGCGGAACAGCTTCTTGTGGTTCAGCGTGAGGCCCTCCCGCCGCAGCAGGATGAGCAGGCGCCGGTAGCCGAACCGGCGGCGCTCGCCGGCCAGGCCGCGCAGGCGTACCCGCACGGCCGCATCGTCACCTCGCGTCGAGGCGTAGCGGTAGGTCTTCGGCTCCAGGCCGATCAGCCCGCAGGCGCGACGCTGCGAGTAGCCCTTCTCCTCGATGGCCCAGCTCACGGCCGTTCTCCGTGCGCCGGGCGTCAGAAGTTTTTTCTCAAACCCTCACGCAGCGTGGCCACGTCGAGCATCGCTTCGGCCAGGAGTTTCTTGAGCTTGCGGTTCTCCTCGTCGAGCGTCTTCAGGCGGCGCGCGTCCGAGACCTCCATGCCGCCGTAGCGAGAGCGCCACGTGTAGAACGTCGCGTCGCTGATGCCGTGGCGGCGGCAGATCTCAGCGACCGGCAGCCCGGCCTGCTGCTCCTTCAGGATGCCGATGATCTGCTCTTCGCTGAACCGGCTCTTCTTCATCGTCCGTCTCCTGATCGACGGACCTTAGCTTCAGAATGAGGGCAGGCCAGAGGGCAAGATCAACATGCTTCAGAGCGACCTGAGTGAGCAAGAGGGCGATGCCTTGCAGCCGCCTGTGGATGGCCAGAGGGCGCCCTTGGCAATGAGCGCAGGATCGTATCCACTGCGTGTGCGCAAGAAGGTAAAGCGCATGCAATTGCAATGATTTAGTAGATGTCTTTTGCTGAGGTCGTTCTGGGTGAGAATCCTGGCGCCCCAGCCAAAGGCTCGAGATTCTCAGCCGACCGTTGATTCTCCGGCTGTTTTCGGACCCGCCCGGGCCGACCGCTCCGTCCAGGTCCACTCGGGAGGTCCACTTGTCCGGACGGCAGGGATTCCTGCCTTGCCTCGCACCCGCCGCCGCCGACAAACGGTCTTTTTTCGCCGTATCATCCCCCACGACCTGCGCCAGCGGTTCGGCCAGCGCGAGATCCTGCGCTCGCTCGGGCGGGCCACGCCGGGCGAGGCCCGACGGATGGCGCAACGATCGTGGGATGGGACGGATCAGCTCTCAAGAACTGAATTGCTGAGGCGACCTTTTAATCAGGCTGCGATGATTGATAGATCTGCGCCTTCAGCAGACAAGGGCATTCCTTGAGTCGGCCGGCCGGCCGGTTTGTTGATGCCAATAGGTGTTTGGCCTGCTAACGCTGGCTCAGGGTACTGGTGCGCTCGACCAAATGAGGCCTGACCAGCGCCTCCGTGGCTTCGCCGGCTTGCGACGCGATCAGCGCCAACGCGGACTCGGTGACCGCCGCGAGCCCGATATCGACCGTGGTCAAGCGGTACGACGGCCAAGCCGCAGCCGCGATGTTGTCGTAGCCGGCGACGAGCACATCCTCGGGACAGCGTAGCCCGAACTCATGCCGAAGCCCGTCGATGGCGCCCATCGCGGTCAGGTCGTTGAAGCAGAACAGGCCGTCGGGCCCGGTGCCCGAAGCGTAGAGCGCTCGAACCGCCTCGTAGCCGCCGCCGTGCTTGTGGTCGCCCTGAGCGCGGGCGTAGCTGTCGATCCCGAGTTCCCGCAGCCCCTCCCGGAAGCCGGCCTCGCGACGCTCCTGGCCCATCGTTCCGGACCGGCCCGCGACGTAGCCGAAGCGTCGGGCACCCCGCTCGTGGAGCAGGCGCGCCATCTCGGCGCCCGCCCAGGCATCATCGGTCACGACGGTCCGCACCCAGTCCGTAGTCGCCGGGGAGTTCAGGGTGACGACCGGCACCCCGAAGCGCGAGAGCGCCTGCACGACCTCCGGCTCGGTAACCGGCAGCGAGCTCAGGATCGCGTCGACCTGATAGCCCGCGAGCAGCTCGACCGCAGAGCCCAGCGCCCACTCGTCCTCGACCTGCACCAGCATGACCTGGCGGCCGGTTCGCTGCAGGCCGGCCGTGAAGCTCTCCAGGGTCATGGCGTGAAACGGGTTGGACAGCGCGCCCACTGCTACGGCGACGATGTCCGAACGACCGGTCATCAGCGAGCGCGAGAGAAGGTTCGGCCGATAGCCAAGGCTCTCGGCCGCGGCGAGGACCTTGGCCCGCGTTGACGGCGAGGCGACGCTGCCGGGCGTGAACGTCCGTGACACCGCCGATTGCGAGACGCCGGCCAGACGCGCGACCTCGACCGACGAAGGTGGACGCTTCCGAGTCACCGGCCCGACCTCGCTCATAGGCACTGCCTCCGACGCAGCCCTTTTCCGTGCGCCGGGCTGCATAGGTATGCAACTGATGCTGCGATGCACTGTTGTCGAGGTACGCGCCGCCGATCGGCAGGCACTCCTCGCCCTTCTCCTCGCCCTTCTCGGCCCAAAGCCCGCCCCATGCCCAAGAACTGAAGCCGCCCGAAACCATCGCACGAGCACGGGACCCTAGCAGCACCATGAGCAAACGGACGAACGGCGGGCGAGACTTCGCCGGGGACTGCAATGGCGCCGGCTCGGACGGCGCCCGCTTGCCGGGCTCGGACTTCCCGATCCAAGACTACGCCGCATTGGGCGACGGGCGCTCCGTCGTCCTCGTGGCGCCGGATGGTGCCGTCGCGTGGTGGTGCGTGCCCGAGATGGACTCGCCCCCGCTCTTCGACAGCCTCCTCGACCCGCAAGCCGGCGGCTTCTTCCAGGTCGAGGCAGAGGGTGCCAAGGTCATCGAGCGGCGCTACCGCCGGGACAGCAACGTACTCGATACCGTGCTGGCCTCGGGCACGGGCCGGGCGCGTCTGACCGAGTCGCTCAACAGTTCCACCGCCGGCCGCCTGCCCTGGTGCGAGTTCGCCCGCCGCATCGAGGTCCTGTCGGGTACGATGACGTTCCGCGTCCGCGCAGTGTTCGGCACGCGCGGCGACACGGCCTCGCCCTGGCTTCAGCCGAACCCGAACGGCTGCGTCTTCCACGTCGGGCCGGTGCTCGGGCTGTTCCGGTGCAGCGACAACGTCCGGGTCACCGAGGAGGATGACCGCACCATCGCCGCCACCGTGACCCTCGCCGAGGGCGAGCGCGCGACCGTGGCGTTGCTCGCAGGTGAGGACGAGCCGCTCGGAGTGCCGACGATGGAGGAGATCGACCATCGCATCGACGTCAGCGACGAGGCTTGGCGGCGCTGGGCCGAAGGGCTGCGCTACGACGGCCCGCACCGCGACGAGGTCCGCCGCAGCGCGCTCGCGCTGAAGCTCCTCCTCTACTCGCCGAGCGGCGCCATCGCCGCGGCAGCCACGACGTCCCTGCCCGAGGGCATCGGCGGGGAGAAGAATTACGATTACCGCTACGCCTGGATCCGGGATGCAGGTTACTCGGTGAACGCCTTCCTGCGGGTCGGCGCGATGCCGGAGGCCAAGGCGGCTTTCTCCTGGCTGATGAAGCGCCTCGACCAGCACGGTCCTCGGGTGCTCTACACCCTGTGCGGCGAGGTCGGACCGGACGAGCGGGCCCTGGAGCTGCCGGGTTACCGCGCCTCGCGCCCGGTCCTGGTCGGCAACGCCGCGGCTCTACAGCACCAGCACGGCATCTACGGCGACATCTTCGAGACGGCGGCCCTGTTCGTGGCCGATGGCAACATCCTCGACCAAAGAAGCGCCACCGTGCTGTCGGCGCTCGCCGACCAAGCCGCCGACCGCTGGCGCCAGAAGGATGCCGGCATCTGGGAGCTGCGAGAGCCTCAGCACTACACGATGTCGAAGATCAGCGCCTGGCAGGGGCTCGCACGCGCCGTCGAGCTTGCCGAGGCCGGACACCTGCCCCCGACCTGCGTGCCGCGCTGGACGCGCGAGCGCGACCGCATCGCGGCCTGGATCGAGGAACATTGCTGGTCCGAAGCACGCAAGGCCTTCGTGCTCCATCCTGGCACCGAGCGGCTCGACGCGTCGCTGGCGCTGGCCGTCCGCTTCGGCTTCGACGGCCGGGACAGGCTGTCCTCGACGCTCGACGCGATCCGCGAGGAGCTCGGACGCGGGCCCTTCCTCTACCGTTACTCCGGGGCCGAGCGGGAGGAAGGCGCGTTCCTGGCCTGCTCGTTCTGGCTGGCGGAGGCGCTGGCAGAGCTCGGGCGGCAGGAGGAGGCAGAGCAGGTCTTCACCGGCACGATCCGTGCTCTGCCTGCAGGGGTCGGCATCCTGAGCGAGATGGTCGACCTGAAGACCGGTGACTTCCTCGGCAACACGCCGCAGGGTCTCAGTCACCTCGCCCTGATCCATGCCGCCTGCACGCTGCGCGGCGACCGGACCCGCCCTGTCAGAGCGGCCTGATGATCCTTGTTGATCTGCCTGGATCCGCTCCGCTCGACGCCGAGGCGGCGGAAGCGGTCGCGCCGGCCGTGGCCGTTCCGGGGGTCAACCCAGCCCCGGTCCTCGCCGCGCTGGCAATCGGCGGATTCAAGCCGTCTCCGGGGCCGGCCTCTGCTTGGCTCAACCGCTGCCGGAGACCGGCCAAGGAATGGGGTCAAGAAATGGGGCCAAGGAATGGGAATGCCGCAACGACGATTCGATGCACGGCCTGCTCAAGGACCGGCTTGGCTGGAACGTCTGCAAATTCCGAGGATGGATAGGCGGGCTTGGTCGAGCAGCATGAGGTCGTCGAATAGAAGGCGACGGTCGTGCTTCACCAAGCGGCCTCCGACCATGACGGTTGCAACATCCTCCGGTCGGGCCGAGTAGACGAGGAGCGCCGACGGATCGCCGCCCTTGAAACCCGCGAGGTTCCAGGTGTCGAGCCGAACGATCTGCAGGTCGGCCGCGCGGCCCGGCACGAGGGTGCCGATCTCCGCATCGAGGCCCATCGCCCGCGCCCCGCCAACCGTCGCCAGTTCCAGGAGCCGGCGGGGCGAGACGGCCGTCTCGTCACGCGCGGCGCCGGCCTGGGTGAGCGCGGCGAGGCGCATGAGGGCGAACATGTCGGTGGAGCCGGCCAGCGCACTTCCATCGATGCCGAAGCCGAGGCGCCGGATCCCGGCGAAGCGATCGATCCGGGTCAGGCCGTAGCCGACCCGGTGCTCGGTCAGAGGCGTGACCACGAGGCCGGCGCCGGCCTCCTCCAGCGCGGCGAGCTGGTCGTCCCGGGCGTCGGTCGCATGGATGACCTGCAGGCCCGGCCGAAGCATCCGCCGGGCGATCAGGGCGTCGAACATCGCCTCCGCCCGTCCCGGTACCGTGCCGCTGACATGGACCTGCACCGGCAGCCCGAGCCGGCGGGCCGCCTCCCATTCCCCCTGCTTGATCGCCCAGGCCCGCGCGTCGTCGAGATCCTGCGGCAGGCGCCAAGCGAGGCCGAGAGAGAGGCGACCGCCGGCCGAGCGGTCCGCCCAGCCCCGCTGCCATTCCTCGACATGGGCGAGATCGATCGGGGCCGCCGCGGTCTTGCTCGTCATCCCGTAGAGCAGCCGCGCCCGGATCTGCGCGTCCCGCAGCGCCCGGAGGCCGGCCTCCGCGTGTTCGCGGTCGCGCACGGCGTCGAAGAAGTCGGCCGTCGTGGTGATGCCGGAGGCCAGACTCTCCACGGCGCTCAGCAGCATGCCGATATAGGTGTCCTCCGGCCTGTAATGCGCCGACAGCCGGTTGGTGACGGGAAAGAACGCGGTCTCGGGCGTGTTGCCGTAGAGACCCCGCATCTGGCTGATCGCGCCATGGGTGTGGGCATCGACGAAGCCCGGCAGGACCACCGCGCCCGCCGCCTCGACGATGTCGGCGCCCTCCGGAGCCGGCAGGCCGCGTCCGATCTCGGCGATACGCCCGTCGCGAACGAGGATGTCGGCCCCGGGCAGGTCGCCCCGCACGGCATCCATCGTCATGACGTAGCCGCCGCGGATCAGGATCACGTTTCCGGGCGGGGGCCCTCCGGGCGTGGCCCGGGCCGCCGCATCGGACGAGGCGCCCGCCAGCACGGCGCCGTACATCGCTTTCCCGAGGTCGCGCCGACTCATCGCCATCGTCCTGACGAACCCTCCCCGGATCTCCGCCCGATGCGAGATAGGTCATCGATGACCGCTGCATCATCGCCGGGTTCGACAGGGTGTCTTTCCGTTTCGGACAGTTCGGCCGGTCGCCACGGCGCGTTAATGCGAGGCACCGCGCGACGGCGGCCATCGCCGACCATCGCCGACCGCGGCGGGCGGTTCTTCAAGCGAAGAGGGGAGACTTTTGAGTTCGGACGCACACGTCATCAACCGGGCTGCCAGCGTCGGCGCGAGCGACCGCTTCGTGCGCTGGCTCGGCTGGATCGCGACCGTCACCGGCGTCCTGATGTTCGTCTCCTATCTCGACCAGATCCAGCTGAACCTCGCCGGACAGAAGGGCTCGGTCATTCAGCCGCTCGCCACGGTGGTGAATTGCGGGCTGTGGACGACCTACGGCGCCCTGCGCCGGGATTGGCCGGTCTCCTTCGCCAACGCCCCCGGAATCGTCCTCGGAGCCGTCGCCCTGATCACCGCGCTCTGACGGGCCGGCCCGGCACTCGTCTTCAGCGCGCGCGTCAGGCGGGTTTCGCCTCGGCGAGTCCGGGCTCGGCGAGGCGAGGCTCGGCGAGTTTAGGCTCGGGACGGCGCCGCACGGCGTCGATGCGCGGCTGCAGCTTCGCCAGCGCCGCAGCCTCGAACAGGCCGAGATCCGCGCTCTCGGCCAGGGACGTCGTCATCTCGTCTTCCATGAAGGCGATGAAGGCGCGAACCCGCCGGGGCTGGTGCAGACGCGCCGGGTAGACGATGCGGACCCACCGATCCGTCCCACCCCACCAGTCCGGCAGGATGCGCACGAGGCGCCCGGTCCGCACGTCGTCGGCCACGTCCCAGGCCGCCTTCATCGCGATGCCGAGATCCGCCAACGCGCCGACATGGCAGATCTCGCCGTCATTGCCGCCGGCCACGGAGCGGATCGGGATCTCGACCGATTCCTCGCCGCGCCACAGCCGCCACTGGCTCGGCGCCGGATCGCCCACCGTCAGGCAGGCATGGCCGGCGAGGTCGAAGGGATCGCGCGGCGTACCGGCCTTCGCGAGATAGGCCGGGGAGGCGCACAGAACGCGCGCGTCCGGCACGAAGGCGCGGGCGATCAGGCGGCTGTCGGCGAGGGGCGCCTGCCGCATGGCCACGTCGATTCGGCGCTCCACGAGGTCGAGGACGTCGTCGCTGGTCAGGATCTGGACCGAGATGTCGGGGTGGCGGGCGAGGAAGCGGGGCAGGCGCGGCGCGATCTGCCGCTGCGCGAAGCCCGCCGTGGCCGTTACGCGGACGACGCCGCTGGCACCGTCGCCGCAGACCTCCTCCGCCGCCTGGATGGCGTCGAGCGCCATCCGGCAGCGCCCGAGGAATTCCTGGCCCTCCTCGGTCAGGCCGAGCTGGCGCGTCGTCCGCTGGAGCAGGCGGACGCCGAGCTGCGCCTCCAGGCGCTTGAGTCGCTTGGAAACCACGGTGAGCGAGACGTCGAGTTCCTGCGCGGCACCGGACAGGCTGCCCGCCCGCATGATGGCGTCGAAGACGCGAAGATCGTCGATGCTGTCGAGCCGCCCCATCCGGCGCATTAGAGCGCCGGTTCTCGCACTATCAAGAGATTGCGAGGACCCGTGCCTTAGATTCATATTTGATCGTCAGCGAAATCGCTCTGCTGCGGCCGGGAACGGTCGAATCCCGCCATTCTTGCCTATGGGCGCAATCAGCCTTGCCGGATCGAGGGGGAGCGGATCGCCACCCGGTCTGTTTTCGATTCATGCGCTGACGGAAGGCGTGGCCGCATCGCGGCCGCCCGGCATGTCCTGACCCTTCGTCAGCCCGTCCCGCCCACGGATAAAGTTCTTCATGACCGGCACGACCTTCCCCCGCCCCGTCCAGGGCAAGACCGTCCGCTACGCCTTCGTCGGCCTGGGCGACATCACCCAGGAGGCGATGCTGCCCGGGGTCCGCCACACCGGCAATTCGGAGGTCACCGCCCTCGTCACCGGCAATCCCGAGAAGGCGCGCCGGGTCGGTGAGCAATACGGCGTCACCGACACCTACGGCTACGATGAGTTCGGCACGCTGCTGGCCTCGGGGACCATCGACGCGATCTACCTCGCCACCCCGAACTGGCGCCACGCCGAGTTCGCGATTCCCGCCCTCAAGGCCGGCATCCACGTGCTGGTGGAGAAGCCGCTCGAGATCTCGAGCGAAAAATGCCGGGAGATCATGGCGGTGCAGGCCGCCTCGTCGGCCAAGCTGATGGTCGCCTACCGGCTGCATTTCGAGCCGGCGACGCTCGCCACCATCGGCCTGATCCGCTCCGGCGCGCTCGGTGAACTCCTCACCTTCACCTCGACCTTCACGCAGATGGTCTCGCCCGAGAACCATCGGGCGAAGAGCGGCGTCGAGGCCGGCCCGATCTTCGACATGGGCCCGTATACGATCAACGCCGCCCGCTACGTGTTCGGCGACGAGCCGACCGAGGTGGTCTCGGCCGTCGGCGTGCGCCACCCTGAGGCCGGGTTCGGCGACTTCGACGACACCGTCGCGGTCACCCTGCGCTTCCCCGGCAATCGCCTCGCGCAGTTCGTGCTGTCCTATTACGGCAGCGTGCTCGACACCTACGCGGTCGTCGGCACCAAGGGCAGCGTCGAGGTCAATCCGGCCTACATGTACGGCAAGCCGCTGGAGCGGACGGTGACCATCGGCGACGAGAAGCACCACGACAGCTTCAAGAACACCGACCATTTCGGCGGCGAGCTGAAGTACTTCTCGGATTGCATCCTGAACGGCACCGACCCCGAGCCCGATGCCGAGGAGGGCTACGCCGACCTGCGGGTGATCGAGGGGATCCTGAAGGCTCTGGAGAGCGGCGGCCCGGTGCGGCTCGAGCCGTTCGCGCGCACGAAGCGCATCAACCTCTCGGGACAGCTCCAGCAATTGCCGGCACAGGCTCCGCCCGATCTCGTTGACGCGTCCAACCCCGGCCGGGGCAAGGACAAGTCTCCGCTGAACTGAAGGCGCGGCGGGCCGAAGCCGTACCGAAAGAACCGAGGCCGGGCCGGGCCGGGCGTGACCGACGCCCGGTCCGGCCCGGCCGCTCCCGTTTCGTCACCCCCCGCTTGGCCCGGACCGGCGCCGCCGGTCGCGACGAGGCTTGGCGCTTGCAAGCGATCCACCATGACCCTGACCGAACCGACCGAGAACCGCCCCACGGATCCCGAGGCCGCCGAGGAGATACGTCCGGTGCGCGCCGCGCCGGGGCGCCACCCGACTCTCGTCCTGCTCGCGCTCGCGGTCGGGGGCTTCGCCATCGGCACCACGGAATTCGCCGCGATGAGCCTGCTGCCGGCCTTTGCTCCCGAACTCGGCATCGATGCGCCGACGGCCGGACACGTCATTAGCGCCTACGCTTTGGGCGTGGTGGTCGGCGCCCCCCTGATCGCCGTCCTGGCCGCGCGCTTCGCCCGCCGGACCCTGCTCGTCGGCCTCATGCTGCTGTTCGCCGTCGGCAACGCCCTCTCGGCGCTCGCGCCGGATTACGGCTGGATGCTGGCCTTCCGCTTCATTGCCGGGCTGCCGCACGGGGCCTATTTCGGCGTGGCCTCTCTGGTCGCCGCCTCGCTCGTGCCGCGGGAGCGCCGGACGCAGGCGGTCTCGCGGGTGATCCTCGGCCTGTCGGTGGCCACCATCGTCGGCGTGCCGCTCGCCAACGGCATCGGGCAGGTCGTCGGCTGGCGCTGGAGCTTCGCCCTCGTGGCGGCGCTCGCCACCCTCACGGCGATCCTGGTCCAGCTCTTCGCTCCCCTCGGCCGGCCCGTCCAGGGTGCCAGCGCCCTGCGCGAACTCGGTGCCCTGAAGCGGGGGCAGGTCTGGCTCACCCTGATGACCGGCGCCATCGGTTTCGGCGGCCTGTTCTCGGTCTACACCTATCTCGCCTCGACCCTGCTCGAGGTCACGCACGCCTCTCCCGTGGTGATCCCCGCGGTGCTCGCGGTGTTCGGCCTCGGCCTGACCGCCGGAACCTTCGTCTGCGCCTGGGCCGGCGACCGGGCCCTGATGCCGGCGATCGGCCTCACCCTGCTGTGGGGCGCCGGCGCGCTCGCCCTCTATCCCCTCGCGACCGGGAACGTCTGGACCATGGTGGCGGCGGTGTTCCTGATCGGCTCCGGCGGCGGCCTGTCGAGCCTGCTCCAGGCTCGGCTGATGGACGTGGCCGAGGATGCGCAGACGATGGCGGCGGCCCTGAACCATTCGGCCTTCAACACCGCCAACGCCCTCGGACCGTGGCTGGCCGGCCTCGCGCTGGCGGCCGGATACGGCCTGCCGACGACGGGCGTGGTCGGCATGGGCCTCGCCCTCTCGGGCTTCGCCATCTGGGCGGTGTCGTACCTGCTGGATCGCCGGGCCGTTGCGGTGCGGCGCTGACCGGAACCGGCCTTCTTCGGTTAAAGAGCGTTGCGCCCCGCGCCCGGCCTCGCCCACGAAACGTCGCGGACGAGATCCGACGAGATCGGGCAATCACCGTCCTCACCGCATCGTCGGCATGACGAAGTCGGCGCCGGCGCGGTCGGGCAACGGGAGGCGGTGCGGGCGGGGACCGGCATCGGCATCCTGCACGACTTCGCCGCCGCCGGGCTGCCCGACCGCGTGCGCATCCTGGAAGGTGCTAGAGCCGTACCCGACCTGATTGCATCAGGTCGGCGTCTCTCGCGCATCGTGCTGGATATCGGATCCAGCACGATGCGCTCGGCTTTTGTTTTTACATCATCTTTTTCCGAAAGCCGGAAACCACCTTTCGGGATGATGCTCTAGGCCTCTGATTTGATGCGCATTCTTTCGGCGAACCGGCTTCCACTTCGTCGAAATGCGCTCTATGCGAGCCCGGACAGGGCCAGCTCCGCGAGCGGGAACAGCGTCGCTGCGGGCGATTGCGATGGGGCGTTGCGGGGCGAAGGCGCTCCGACCGCTGCGCGGGCGAGCGACCCCGTCCATGTCGTCAGGCCCGCACCGATCGCCTCCCGACGCACGGTCTCCAGCCCGATCCGACCGTAGATGCGCGGATCGGCGATCTGGGGATCCTGCTCCGCCTCGACGATCAGCCAGCCGCGATACTTGATGTCGGCGAGTGCGCGGAGCACAGGGCCGAAGGCGAGGCTGCCGTCCCCCGGCACCGTGAACATCCCCGCCAGGACGCCGTCGAGGAAGCTGCCTCCCGCGGCCTCGACGGCGGCGAAGGCCGGTGGGCGCACATCCTTGCAGTGGACATGGGCGATCCGTTCCGGATGTTCGCGGATCAGCGCGACCGGATCGATCCCGCCCAACACCGCGTGGCCGGTATCGAGCACGAGGCCGACATGGCTCGGGGTGTGGGCGAGCATCGCGCTCAGGTCGGTCACGCTCTGGACCGCGGTGCCGAGATGGTGGTGGTAGGCCAGCCGGAAGCCCTCGCGGGCCAGGTACTCGGACAGGTGCGTCAGCTCCCGGCCGAAGCGGCGCCAGCCCGCCCAGTCCAGCACCGGCCGGTGGGCCAGGGGCACGCGGCGCAGGCCGTGGATGGAGGTGGAGCATTCGGCGGCGATGAAGACGTCGCATCCCATCGCCCTCAGCAGCCGAAGATGCGGCTGGAGCGCCTCGATCTCCGCCTCGGCATCGACGGTGAGCAGGCTGCTGGCGTACCAGCCCGCGGCCAGGGCCAGCCCGGACGGAGCCAGGAGGGCCGAGAGTGCCGCGGGCTCGCGGGGGAAGGCGCCGCCCAGTTCGATCCCGTCGTAGCCGATCGCGGCGGCCTCGTGGAACATCCGCTCCAGCGGTGTCCCGGCCCCGAGTTCGGGCAGGTCGTCGTTGATCCAGGCGATGGGGCTGACCCCGAAGCGGATACGCTCAGACACGGGCGCCTCCCGCGGACAGCTCCGCCTCGATCGATTCCAGGCTCCGATCCCGCGTCTCCGGCAGCCAGCGCGCCGTGAAGACCACCCCGAACAGGCAGCAGCCGCCGAACAGGAAGAAGGTCGCGAAGTCGAGGGTCTGCACGACGGGCAGGAAGGCGAGCGAGATCAGCGCGTTGGTGAGCCACAGAACCGCGACGCTCGCGCCGATCATCAGCCCGCGCACCCGCAGCGGGAAGATCTCCGACATCATGATCCAGCTCACGAGCTGGATGGTCCCCTGCACGATCGCGAGGAAGCCGAACATGCCGACGGTCAGGAGGTAGGGCCGGGCCGGGTTGTCGAGCGGCACGACGATGCCGATCACGCCGATGAAGACGTGCAGCGCCGTCGCGCAGCCGAAGCCGAGGATCAGCATCGAGCGGCGTCCGACGCGGTTGACCACCATCACGCCGACGAGCATCGCCACGATGCTGATCAGGCCGTTCAGCACGTTGAAGATCAGGGCCGTGTTCCGGGTGAAGCCGGCCTGCTCAAGGACTTGCGTCCCGTAATACATCACCGAGTTGATGCCGGTGAGCTGCGCGAGCGCGGCCAGCCCCATGCCGACGAAGAGCAGGCGCACCAGCCAGGGCTCCGCCACGAGGTCGCGCCAGCTGGTCGAGCGCTTGACCGCGTCGAGCCGCGCGAGGACGCGCACCTCTTCCATCTCGGCCTGGGCGCGGGCCTCGGAGCGGATCGTGCGCAGCACGTCCAGGGCTTCGGGGGAGCGGCCCTGCGCCATCAGCCAGCGCGGGCTCTCGGGCATCCGGCGCATCCCGAGGAACAGGACGACGGCGGGCAGGAGCGCGACGGCGAGCATGATGCGCCAGACGTGCTCGTTGCCGCCCAGCACGTTGCCGATGACGGCGTTGAACAGGAAGGCCAGGAACTGGCCGGACACGATCATGATGTCGTTGCGGCCGATCATGCTGCCGCGCTGCTCCGCCGGGGCGACCTCGGAGAGGTAGACCGGCACCGTGACCGACGCGCCGCCGACCGCGAGGCCGAGCACGACGCGGAAGACGATGAGGATGTCGTAGGTCGGCGCCAGGACGCAGCCGAGCGCGCCGACGAAGAACAGGGCGCCGAGGCCTGTGATGGTGACCCGCCGCCCGATCCGGTCCGAGATCCGCCCGCCGGCCAGGGCGCCGAGGGTCGCGCCGATCAGCAGGCTGAAGGTGACGAACCCCTCTTGGAGCGGCGACAGGCCGAAATAGTCGGCGATGTAGGACAACGCCCCGTTCAGCACGCCGGTGTCGTAGCCGAACAGCAACCCGCCGAAGGTGGCGATCACGCCGATCAGGCTGAGGCGGGCGGTGTGACGACCCTTGCCGAGTTCCGGCAGATCGAGGGCGACCGTGTCCGGCGCCATGGTTCCATGGGACATGTGCTCGTTCCTCCCCGGTGTGGTTTTTGTCGGCTTGTCGTCGCGGCCCGAGGTCGGCGGCCCGAGGTCGGCGGCCCGAGGTCGGCGGCCTCGGGCGGTGGCCGGAGGCCGCGTTCTCAGGCGGCGTCCTCAGGCAGCGTGGCGCCCGCCATCCACCGGGAGCGCGGCTCCGGTGATGAAGGCCGAGTCCGGGCTCGCCAGGAACAGCACCGCCAGGGCGCAGTCGCGGGCGGAGGCGAGCCGGTTCATCGGCTGGCGGGCCCGGAGCATCGCGTAGTGGGCGGCCGGATCGGGCTGCGCCTCGGCGTGCTCCCAGGTCATCGGCGTATCGATCACGCCGGGACAGACCGCGTTGACGCGGACGTTGAACGGGGCCAGCTCCACGGCCAGCGCCCGCGTGACCCCCGTCATGCCCGCCTTGGAGGCGGTGTAGGCGACGGCACCGCCCAACCCCTTCAGCGAGGTGATCGACGCCATGTTGACGATCGATCCCTGCCGCGCCTCGCACATGGCCGGCGCCAGGAGGCGGGTGAGCTGCACCGCCCCGTTCAGGTTGAGTTCCACCGTCGACATGAAGTTGTCGGGGGTGGTCTCCGCCAGGGAGCCGCGGATCGTGGCGCCGGCATTGTTGACGAGGACGCCGACGCGGCCCCCGCCGACGGCCTGCGCCTCCTCGGCGAGGCGCTCCAGGTAGGCGAGGTCGGTGACGTCCCCGGGCAGGACGGTGGTGCGGGGGCCGAGTTCGGCGGCGAGCGCTTCGAGGCGGCCGGCGGTGAGGCCGTTCAGGACGACGTGGGCACCCTCGGCGTGGAGGATGCGGGCCGTCTCCGCCCCGACGCCGCTGCCGGCGCCGGTGATCACGGCCGTCTCGCCCGCGAGCCGGTCCGACGGGCGGTGCGGCGGCGCGTAGCTCAGGCCCTCGCGCAGGCCGCTCGCAGGAGTGGGGCTCGCCATGGTCAGGCTCCCTTCCGGCTCGTGCGCGCCGACCATTCGGGGCGCTTGCGGACCTCTTCGGGGATCGTGACGCCGTGGCCGGGCCGGTCGGCCGCGGTGAGCCAGCCGTTCTCGATCAGCGGCAGGCCCTCGCTCACCTCGCGGTACCAGCCGTGATAGAAGGCGCGGACGAATTCCTGGAAGATCGCGGTCTCGGCGTGCAGGGCGACGTGCGCGCCGGCGGCGAGCCCGATCGGGCCGGTGCAGTCGTGGGGCGTGAACGCGCGCTGGTAGGTGGCCGCGAGGTCGGCGATGCGCCGCAGCTCGGTGACGCCGCCGGTCCAGCACGGGTCGGACATGATGATGCCGACCCCCGTGCGTTCGAGGATCTCGCGGTAGGGGTAGCGCGAGCCCTGGGTCTCGCCGACGAGGACCGGGATCGTCGTCGCGCGGCAGACCTCGTCGATGGCGCGCAGGTTGTCGAGCTTGACCGGGTCCTCGATCCACATCGGCTGGTACTGCTCGGCGGCCCGGGCGATCTTGCTCGCCACCGGCACGGTCCAGCGTGCGTGCATCTCGAGGGCGACCTCCATCTCGCCCTCGAAGGCCTTGTGGATGCGGGCGAGGGGCGCGAGCGCCGTGCGCAGCTCCGACGCGGAGATGTGCAGCCCCTGGTTCACCACCGAGATGTCGTCGAGCGGCCAGATCTTCATGTGGCGCACACCCTCGGCGAGCAGGCTCTCGGCGAGCCGCTCGGGCTCGTTCATGAAGCCCCAGAGGTCGTCGTAGGGGTCGCGCACGAAGTCGCCGGTATATTGCCGCCCGGCCACCGCCGCGGCCCGCACGTAGTTCGGGCCGCCGCAGGTGTTGTAGACGCGGATCCGCTCCCGCGAGCGGCCGCCGAGGAGCTGCCACAGCGGCAGGCCCGTGCGGTGGCCGAGCAGGTCCCACAGGGCGATGTCGATGGCGGCCGCACCCCGGGTCTCGGCGCCGATGCCGGAGCGGCCGCGCTGGCGGAACAGCGTCGTCCAGTGTCCGGCGATGTCGCCCGCATCCTTGCCGAGCAGGTAGTCGGCCGCGCCCTCGTGGATGTAGGATTCCACGGTCTCGGCCAGCGAGAAGGTCTCGCCGAGGCCGACGACGCCGTCGGCATCCTCGATCTCCACCCACAGCAGGTTCGGCTGCAGGGCGCTGCGCAGCGTCGAGACGCGCGTGATCGTCGTACCCTTCATGATCCCCTCCCTCAGACGAACCACCGGTGCTTCGCGGCGGCCGCCTCGAAGGCGGCGCGGGTCTCGCGCAGGCCCTCGGGCGCATCCGCCTGCGGAATGCCGAACTCCCACCACGCGCCGTTCTCGATCGGCAGCGGTGCGTCCTCGACATGCGCCGCGATCAGGAAGGGCCGGTCGGAGCGGCGTGCCTGCTCCAGGGCGTCCCGCAACTCGGCGCGGCTGTGCACGTCGAGGCCGTCGGCGCCCAGCGAGCGGGCGTTGGCGACGTAGTCGATCGCGAGCGTCTCGCCGGTCAGGTTGCGGGCGTCCCCCTCGCGGCGGCGGAACTGCGTGCCGAACTCCTCGCCGTAGGAGCCGAGCTGGTGGCCGCGGATGCACTGCCAGCCCCGGTTGACCACCACCACGATCGTGAAGGCGAGGCCCTCCTGGATCGCCGTGACGATCTCGGTGGTGTTGCCCATCAGGAAGGTGCCGTCGCCGATGAGCGCGAGGATGCGGCCCTTCACCGTGCCGGCCATCGCCGCGCCGAGGGCGGCCGGGATCTCGTAGCCCATGCAGCTGAAGCCGTATTCCATGTCGACCGGGGCATCGCTGCGGCTGTCCCAGATGGTGTGGGCCTGCCCGATCGCCGTCGAGGAGGAGAACACCACGCGGTCTTCGCGGCGGGCGGCGTCCTTGATCTCGGCGACCGCCTCGTAGCCGGTCATGCGGGGATTCTCGGTCCCGACGATCTCGCCGACCCGCGCGACATGGCGCAGGATCGCCCGGTCGGCGCGGTCGCGCCATTCGGCCGGGGCGGTATGGCCCTCCAGGGCCGCCGCGAGCCCGTCGAGCCCGGCCCTTGCATCGGCCCGCAGCGCCAGTGCGCCCATCTTGCGCAGGTCGCGCTCGGCGAGGTTCAGCGTCACGAAGTTCACATCGGGGTTCTGGAACAGCGTGTGCGAGCCGGTGAGCGTGTCCGACAGGCGGGTGCCGACGGCGAGCACGAGGTCGGCCTCGGTCGCGAGTTCGTTGGCGGCCGGCGATCCGATGAAGCCGACGCCGCCCGCGTTGAGGCGCGCCTCCCGGCCGGCGCCGCGGCCGGCGAAGCTCTCGACCACCGGGATGCCGCAGGCGTCGGACAGGGCGGCGAGGCTCGCCTCCGCCTCGGAATAGCGGACGCCGCCGCCCGCGATGATGAGGGGCTTGCGCGCGGCCCGCACCCGTTCGGCGGCGGCCGCCAGGGCGGTCTCGGAGGGCGCGAGCCGCTCGAGGTCGTGGACGCGCCGCTCGAACAACGCCAGGGGGAAGTCGAACGCCTCGCCCTCGACATCCTGGCAGACCGCCACGGTCACGGCGCCGGCCTGGCCGTGGTCGAGCAGCGCGGCGGTGGCGTGCGGCAGGGAATGGATGATCTGCTCGGGCCGCGTGATCCGGTCGAAGAAGCGGCTGACCGGGCGCAGGGTGTCGTTGACGGTCATGTCGTAGCTGCCCGCCATCTCCAGCCCCTGCAGGATCGGGCCCTGACGGCGGCTGGCGAAGACGTCGCCCGGCAGGAGCAGCACGGGCACGCGGTTGAGCGTGGCGGTGCCGGCGCCGGTGACGAGGTTGGTGGCGGCCGGCCCGATCGAGGCCGTCACCGCCAGGGTCGAGGCGAGGTTGTGGGCGCGGGCATAGCCGATCGCCGCATGGACCATCGCCTGCTCGCTCTTGCCCTGATGGTAGGTCAGCCCGCCCGCGCCGGTCGCGAGGGCGTGGCCGAAGCCGCTGGCGTTGCCGTGGCCGAAGATGCCGAACACGCCGCCGATGAGCGGCCGTTCGCGTCCGTCGCGCCGGGTGTGCTGGGCCGCGAAGTAGCGCAGGATCGCCTGGGCGGTCGTCAGCCGGATGGTCTTCTGTCGGGTCATGGGCGGATTGCCTTTCCTCTGGGTGGGGATCGGTTCGGATGGGGGATCAGGCCGGGAGGCGGATCGGGGCGTCGCGCGGCTGCGCGGCCAGCGGGACGGCGGCGTCGGCGCCGACGACGAAGCTCTTCTCGACCTGCACGGAGGTGCCGTCGGCGAAGTGCCCGCCGGCTTCGAGGTTCACCACCATGCCGGGGGCGAGCACGGCATCGACCGGGTAGGTGCCGAGGCCGTCGCTCAGCACGGCGTCGCTCGGCGGCCCGAGCAGCGGCCATTCGCGGATGCCGAGGCCGAGGCCGTGCCCCTGCGCGACGAGGCCCGGGATCCGCCGCGCCTCGTCCTGCATCGCCGCCCAGGCCGAGGAAGCGGGCCGGCCCGGCCGCAGGGCGCGCTCGGCCGCCGCCAGCGCGGCGAGCGCGCCGGCGTGACGCTCGCGGTCGGCGGCCGTGAAGCCGGCCCGCGTCAGCGTCGTGCCGGTATCCGAGTAGTAGCGGCCACAGCGGGCACCGGCATCGAAGAAGAGGGCCGTGACGGGTTCCGGCGGCCTCGCGGCGTCGCACACGCCGCCGCCGGGCGCTCCGAAGACCAGGTGGTCGAAGTCGCAGTCCCGCTCCGCCAGGGCGACGCGGAACACGGTCCGCAGCGCCCGCGGATCGGCGTCGGCGGTCCAGGCGGCGAAGACGGCTTCCATCGCCGCCTCGGTGGCGGTCGCGGCCTCCCGCATCGTCCGGAGCGCCGCTTCGGTCTTCACCGCGCGCAGGCTGCGCAGCCAGAGCGAGGCGTCCCGGGTCGCCACCGGCTCCAGGCTTCGGGCGAGGCCGCGGCCGGCCCCGTCCCATTCCACACCGATGGTGCGGCCGGCGAGGCCCATCTCGGCCAGCAACAGGGACAGCGCGGCGTCGGCGTCGGCGGCCGGGCAGGCCCGGCCGTACAGCACGAGGCTGTCCGGCGCCGCCGCCTCGGCCGCCATCCGGGTGACCGCACGCGCCGCCAGCCCGACGCGACCGTCCCGGGTGAGGACGGCGTATCCGGCCTGGAAGGCGGCGTCGCCCGCGGGGCCGCCCATCCAGCCGCGCATCCGCTCGCCCAGCCACGTGAGATGGCCCGAGAGCAGAAACACGCTCTCGGGCGTCGTCGCGACGACGGCCTCAACGTCCCGTTCGCACAGATGCTCCGGTGTCATGTCTCCTCCCGCACTCCGTTCGACGGAGTGACTGGCTGTTCATATTTGAACTAGCGTTTCTGAGTAAGACTGCTAAAACAACCGGATCAACAGTGCAACCTCTGATTCGTTGGCGGATCGATATTGCATTCTCGATGTCAGGGTGCTTCATATCGAAAACACGCAGTTCAGATATGAATTAATGGAGACGCGGAAGATGGTGGGCACCAAGCCGATGCCGTTCGGGGAACTGGTCCGATCGGGCACGACCTACGGCACCTTCGTCGGCCTCGGTTCGACGGTCGCGGCGGAGGTCTGCGCGCTGGCGGGCTTCGACTGGCTGCTGTTCGACCTCGAACACGGGGCGGGCAACGAGCGCGACCTGATCGGCCAGATCGCCGTCGCCAGGCGCCACGGCGTCGGCACGGCGGTGCGCGTCGAGACGCCGACGCGCATCCGCTGCGGCCGCGTGCTCGACCTCGGCGTCGAGGCGGTGATGGCGCCCCGGCTCGACAGCGCCGAGGAGGCGGCGGCATTCGTCAGCCACCTGCGCTACCCGCCGCAGGGCGACCGCGGCGTCGCGACCTACCACTCCGCCGCCGCCTTCGGCCTCGATCCCGACTATCTCGGCCGTGCCAACGACGCCGTGGTGGCGATCGTGCAGATCGAGACGCAGCCGGCCCTGTCGGACGTGGAGCGCATCGCCCGCACGCCCGGCGTCGATGTCCTCTTCGTCGGGCCGCGCGACCTCGCCGCAGCCCTCGGCACCACGCCCTCCCTCGACGCGCCCGACTTCGCCGCCGCCCTGCGCCGCGTGGTCTCCGCCTGCCGCAGTGCCGGCATCGGCGCCGGCGTGCTCGCGGGCGACGCGGCCAGCGCCGCGCGCTACGTCCAGATGGGCTTCGCCTTCGTCGGGATCGGCTCCGATTCCGCCTTCATCGCCCAGGGCGGGCGGCAGGCGATCCGGGCGGCCAAGGCGTTGACGTGAGGCGCCGTCTCGGCGAGGTCGATCCTCGACGACGGGGAGTTGCCGATGCAGTCCGACGAGAAGCTCAAGTATAGCGCCCCGGCCGCCGCCTGCGCCGCCGACCTCCTGCTCGCCCTCGCGCGGGCGGACGGCCCGATGACGCTGGCGGCGCTGATCGAGCGGACGACCTATTCGCGCTCGCTGCTCTACCGCACCCTCAAGACCCTCGGCACCCGCGGCTTCGTCGTCGAGGAGGCCGCGCCCGGGATTTCGGGGAGCCTGCACTACCGTCTCGGCTCGGCCGCGGCGGAGATCGGCGGCGCCTACCAGAGCAACGTCCCGTTCGAGGAGAGCGTCCGCTCCGCCCTGCGCGCCCTGGCGCAGCGGACCGGTGAGACCGCGAGCGTGGCGACGATCGAGGGCGAGGACGTGCTCTACGTGATGCGCGAGGAGGGGCGCTACTCCGTGCTCGCGGTCTCGCGGGTCGGTAAGCGGCTGCCCGCCCACGCCACCGCCATGGGCAAGGCCCTGCTCGCCCGGTTCGACGACGGGGAGATCCGCGCCCTCTACGGGCGGGGCGAACTCCGGCGCTTCACCGGGAACACGATCACCGATTCCGGCGCCCTCCTGCGCAACCTCGCCGAGGTCCGCCTGCGCGGCTACGCGGTCGAGCATTCCGAACTGGTCCAGGGCCGCTGCTGCATTGCCTTCACGCTCCAGGCCGGCCCCGGTCCGGGCGACCTCCTGGGGATCAGCCTCTCCACCACGGAGGCGCGGTTCGAGGTCGAGCATGACGCGCTGATCCTGGAGGTTCTCTCCACGCGCGACGCGCTGCTGGCGGACCTGAGCCGGCGCCGGGTGCCGGGAGACCGGAAGGTCGCGCGCGACCTCACCGCCTCCCTCGGTGCGATCTCGCGCCGGTCGGTGCCGGCGGCGGCCGGCACCTGAACCCGGATCAGCCGCGGGCCGGAAATCGGCGCTCCTGGGTCGCGCCGGCATCGTAGCGGAGCGGCGAGCGGAAGGTCATGAACTCGACCCAGGTGCCCCACGGCATCCGGCCGAACCACAGCTGGTTGCCCGCCCCGGTCTCGCTGAGACCGAGGTCATTGGGGCCTTCGAGCAGCGTCCCGCCCGCGGCCGCGAACCGCTCCGTCGCCAGGGCGATGTCGTCCACGAACATGCTGAAGTGGTTGAGCCCGATATCGTTGATCCCCGCCGCCTCGGTGCGGGCGATCCCCGTGAGCTGGAACAGCTCGATGTTGGCCCCGTCGCCGAGGCGCATCTGGCAGGCGCCGCGCATGGTCGCGGTCTCCGGCAGGCCGTTGATCCGGCCGACATCGGCGGCCGTGAGCGGCGCGTCCGTCAGCTTGAGGTGGCGGTAGAGCACCGTCGCGCCGAACGCCTCCTCGAGGAAGCGGATCGCCGCCTCCATGTCCGGCACCGTCATCGCGACGTGCTCGATGCCGTGGATGTTGGACAGGCCCCGCGGCGGCGAACGGCCGGTTACCGCGTCGCCGAGGCGGATGCCGGCCAGCTCCCGCGGTAGTTGCAGGGCGAGGACCTGCCAGGGCGCCCGCGTGCGGTCGTCGCCCCCGGTGCCGGAGGCGAGGTTCTCGAGCTGGGAGGCGGGGACCAGCAGGCGGCGCTGCCCGTCGATGCAGATGGCGTCGGGCGAGGCCAGCCGGTCGTCCTGCACCAGCGTCAGCATCCGCCCCTGCGGCGTCAGCACGGCGATCCGGCGGTTCTCGGCGTCGGACAGGTAGAGGTTGCCCAGCGTGTCCATCGCCGTGCCGCCGATGGTCGGGATCTCGGCGATGGTCTGGATCGCCGACGCGAGGTCGGCATCGGTCAGGCTCTCGTCGGTGAGCAGGGCCGTCGCGATCCGGCGGACCGGCCCGGTCGGCGTCGCCCAGTAGAGCCAGGCCCCGTCGGCATCGAGTTCGATCATGTCGCTGGCGACCGCGGGCCGGCGGCCGTCGGCATCGGCCAGGATGCGGCCGCCCTGCCCCTTCTGCGCCGCGCCCTCGGGCTTGCGCAGAAGCGGGTGGCCGGAGAGGCGGCGCAGGGTCCGGTTCGCCGCCAGATCGTGGACGATGATGCCGCCGAGCCCGGAATCGGTGACGTAGAGCATGTGGTCGTGCAGGCGCAGGTCGTTCATCGTCGCGCCGGCCGGCAGGATGTCGTCGCCGAAGCGGAGCACCGCGAGCACGGTCCCGGTGCGCGGATCGAGGCGGACGATCTTCTGCCCGCCCGGCACGGCACGCTCGCCCACGGCCCCCTGATCGACGACCCACAGCGTCCCGTCGTTGAAGACGTGGACGGCGTTCACCATGACGAAGGCCGATTGCCCGTCGCCGCCCTGGCTCCACGCGTTCCACGCGCCACCGGGGAACGGCGACAGCGCCCCGTCCTGTTCGACCCTGACGAGCGAGGGGGTCTCTCTGTGGTCGGGGAAGCGCGGCAGGCCGAGGAACAGGGTGCCGTCCGGGGCGGCGGCGACGCCGTTGCACAGCCAGCGGGACTGCGCCGCGAGCGTGAGGACAGGCGTCGGCGCGGAGGCGGCACGCGCCGCCTGTGCGGTGGTCATCGACATGGGGGGCAGAACTCCGCTGGCGGCAAGCACGGCAAGCGCGGATCGACGGGTGAAATGCGGCGGCAGCATAGGGAGGCAAACGGGAGGCACAATCGATAGTGGCTGGCCGCGGGGGCAAGGGACTCTTGCGTCCTCGGCGAGAGTCCGGATGAGGACGAGCGCGGCGGGCCGCTACGTATCCTGCGCTTCGAGCGGGACTTCGGCGAAGATGCCCGTATCCGGCTCGACGAACTCGATCGTGTTGCCCTCCGGATCGGCCACGAAGAGCGTGCCGATCCCGAAATCGAGCGGGTCGCCGGCATCGGTCACGGCGTGGGTCTCGTATTCGAGGCTTGCCATGTACGGCGTCACGCCCTGGCGCAGCAGCGCCGCCGCGGTCTCGCGCAGGCTCTCGACCTCCAGCGCGAAGTGCTGCTCGATCCGGCCCGAGGCGGGCGCGTCGGGCGACGGCATCAGGTGCACGACGAAGCCGTTCCCGGCCCGCAGCCAGTTGGTCTTTGTCGGATGCGCGTCGAGGCCGATCACCTCGGTATAGAAGCGTCGCATCGCGTCGAGGTCGTGGGCGGCGATCGCCGTGTGATGCAGGCGCGTGACGCGGATCATGGCTATCCTCTTCGCAGGCGCGGCACCCGAGGCCCGCAGGTGACCGGCCGCCGCGCTCAAGGGCCGCGCGCAAGGGCGCTTCGACCGTCAACGGCCCGGCGCCGCGCCGGTCTCTCGCCGACAGGGCCAGGCTGTCTTGCCGGGCGGGAGGGGGAAGCGATGCGCCGACCTCGGATTTCTGCCGGCGCGGAGAGACACCGTGTCCGTTTCGGAAAGAGACCGCCGCGCAAGCTTGATTTATAGATATGCTAATTCAACGAGAGATCAGCAATTCGAGCGCGGCGTGAGATTTCGATAGTCATCGAGCGTGCTGCCAATGCTGCACGCACGCATGTCCGCAAGAATTGTGTGGCGACCCGACTTGTCGCTCGCATGGGGCCGCACCGCGGTGCCGGCCGATAGGCAGTCGCGCGTCACGATCTCAAAACCAAGCGCATGTCGATCGAAGTGTCGGCGCCCGGGGGGAATATGAACAGAAGGCAGATACTCGCCTCGATGGCGGCCCTTGCCGGCAACGCCTCCACCGCGCAGGCTGCGGAACTCAGCGGCGAGATGCCCTGGGAGCCCGGTCAGGCGAACGTTCCGCCGCTGCCCGATTCCGGGTCGGAGCGCTTCGTGTTCTTCACGCCTGCGGAAGCCGAGGCCGTGGGCGCCATGGCCGACCGGATCATCCCGGCGGACGACCTGAGCGTCGGCGGCCGGGAGGCGGGCTGCGTCCGCTTCATCGATCGTGAACTCGCCGGCCCCTACGGCCGGGCGGCGACGCAGTACCGCCTCGGCCGCTTCGTCAAGGGAACCGCCGAGCAGGGCATCCAATCCCCTCTCGCCCCGGCCGACCGCTACCGGCTCGGCCTCGCCGCCCTCGATCGCCACTGCCGCGCGGCCCACGGCAAGGGCTACGCGAGCCTGCCCCCGGACGAGCAGGACAAAGTCCTCTCGGCGATGGAGGCCGGAACGCTCGACCTCGGCGAGGTCGATGCGAAGGAGATGTTCGAGCAGATCCTGCAGAACGTCCGCGAAGGCTTCCTCGCCGACCCGCTCTACGGCGGCAACAAGGATCTCGTCAGCTGGCGGATGCTCGGATTTCCCGGAGCACAGTACGATTTCCGCGATGTCATCGACTTGAAGGGAAAGAAGCTCGACTTCGTTCCGGTCAGCATGATCGACAAGTCCCTTTGATTTCTGCCCCTTGATCGTTCCGAAAGCTGTCGTCCGATGACCAATGTTCGTCCAAAAGCCGATGCCGTGATCGTCGGTCTCGGCTGGTGCGGCTCGCTCATGGCCGAGGAGCTGACCCGGGCCGGCCTCAATGTCGTCGCCATCGAGCGCGGCCCCTGGGTCGAGACGGCCGTCGATTTCCCGCCCTCCGTCGATATGGACGAACTGCGCTGGGACACCCGGCGGGCGATGCTGCTGCCGCCGGCGATCGAGACCATCACCTTCCGCAACGACCCGACCCAGAAGGCGCTGCCCGCGCGGGACTGGAACTTCAACGAGTGGGGCTACAATGTCGGCGGGTCGGGCACCCACTGGGCCGGCATGGCGTGGCGCTTCCTGCCGTTCGACTTCCAGCCCTACAGCATGACCGTCGCGCGCTACGGCGCCGAGCAGCTCCTCGACGGCCTGATCGTGCAGGATTGGGGCGTCACCTACGACGACCTCGAACCATTCTACGACCGGTTCGAGAAGATCGCCGGCGTGTCCGGCAAGGCCGGCAACCTCAAGGGCGAGAAGATCCCCGGCGGCAACATCTTCGAGGGGGCGCGCTCGGACGAGTATCCGCTGCCCCCCCTCAAGACGACCCGCCTGACCGACCTGTTCACCGAGGCCTCGGCCAGCCTCGGCTACCATCCCTTCATGGTTCCGGCGGGCCAGACCTCGGGGGCCTACACCAACCCGCTCGGCGTCCGGATGGGGCCCTGCACCTATTGCGGCTACTGTCTGTATTACGGCTGCGGCAACTGGTCGAAATCGACGCCCAACAACTGCGTCGTCCCGGCGCTGATGCAGCGCAAGAACTTCAGCGTGCTGACCGAATCGACGGTGCTGCGCGCCAACCTCGCCCCGGACGGGACCACCGCCACCGGCGTGACCTACGTCGACAAGGACAACCGGACCTGGGAGCAGCCGGCGGACATCGTCGTCTTCTCCGCCTTCCAGATGCAGAACGTGCGGCTGATGCTGCTCTCGAAGATCGGCAAGCCCTACGATCACGCGACCGGCGAGGGCGTCGTCGGCCGGGCCTACAGCTTCCAGACCGTGTCCGGCGCCAACATCTTCTTCGAGAACGAGTACCTGAACCAGTTCATCGGCGCCGGCGCCCTCTCGGCCCAGGTCGATGACTTCAACGGCGACAACTTCGACCATACCGGGATGGGCTTCATCGGCGGCGCCGGCATCCTCGTCGTCTCCCGCGGCGCCCGCCCGATCGGCAATGCCGACTTCCTCCCGCCCGGAACGCCCCGGTGGGGCAGCGCGTGGAAGAAGGCCTACACCCACAGCTTCCAGAACGGGACGTTCCTGTTCGGCCAGGGCACGAGCTTCGCGCACAAGGACGCCTATCTCGACCTCGATCCCGAGTACAAGGACATCCACGGCCTCCCGCTCCTGCGGCTCACCTACGACTACAACGAGAACGACCGCCGCTCGGCGAAGCTGATCGAGGACAAGAGCGTCGAGATCGGCCGGAAGATGGGAGCGAAGGTCGTCGTCGGCACGAACGCGACCAACCAGCACGCCTCGCCCTACCAGCTCGCCAGCGACCACACCAATGGCGGCGCGGTGATGGGGCTCGACCCGAAGACCAGCGCGCTCAACCGTTTCCAGCAGAGCTGGGACGTTCACAACGTCTTCGTCCTCGGCGCGTCGTCCTTTCCCAACAACGCCGGCTACAACCCGACCGGAACGGTCGGCGCCCTGACCCTCTGGACTGCGAAAGCGATCATCGAGACTTATCTCGACAAGCGCGGTCCGCTGGTGGCGAATTGAGGTGACGACCGTGACCTTGCTCCTGCGCACCCTCCTCGCCACCGCAGCGCTCTCGCTCTGCCTTCCCCTCGGGAGCGTCGCCTCGGCCCAGTCCGAGCCGGCACCGATCCAGACGAAGGACGTCGACGCGCCCAAGGTGGTGGAGGCGCCGAAGACGGAGGCCGACCCCGCCATCGAGCGCGGGCGCTACATCGCGGTGGCCGCCGACTGCGTGGCCTGCCACACCAATCCGAAGAGCGGGAAGCCGTTCTCCGGCGGCTACGCCCTGGAGACCCCGTTCGGCACGCTGCTGTCGAGCAACATCACCTCCGACCCGGAGACCGGCATCGGCCGCTGGACCGAGGCGGAGTTCACCCGCGCCCTGCGCGAGGGGCTCGGGAAGGAGGGGCAGCACCTGTATCCGGCGATGCCGTACACGAGCTACACCAAGATGTCCGATCGCGACGTCCACGACCTGTGGCTCTACATGAAGACCGTGCCGCCGGTCCGCAACGCCGTCGTCACCAACCAGCTTCCGTTTCCCTTCAACATCCGCGCCCTGCTGATGGGGTGGAACCTGATGTTCTTCGAGCAGAAGCGGTTCCAGCCGAGGGCCGACCGGTCCGCCGCCTGGAACCGCGGCGCCTATCTCTCCGACGCGCTTGCCCATTGCGGCGCCTGCCACACGCCGAAGAACGTCCTCGGCGGCGACAAGACGAGCAAGGCCTATCACGGCGAGGTCCTGCAATCGTGGTACGCCCCCGACATCACCACGAGCAAGACCGGCGGCATCGGCGACTGGTCGAAGGACGACATCGTCCAGTATCTCAAGATCGGCAGCAACCGGATGGCGGTCGCCTCGGGGCCGATGGCCGAGGCGGTGACGAACTCGACCCAGCATCTGAGCGACGCCGATCTCGCCGCGGTCGCCGACTATCTCCAGTCGCTGCCGCCGAGCCCCGCGACCGAGGCGAGGCGCGTCGCCGCCCCCGATCCGGTCATGGCCCAGGGCAAGCGCGTCTTCGACGCTCAGTGCAAGGCATGCCACGCCTCCGACGGAACCGGAATCCGGCACATGACGCCGAGCTTCCCCGGCAACACCGCCGTGCAGTCGCACGAGGTCGCCGGCATCGTCCGGACCGTGCTGGCGGGCGCACGCGGCGCGATCACGGCTGAGAATCCGACGGGGGCGGCGATGCCGTCCTTCGCCTGGAACCTGTCGGACCAGCAGATCGCCGCGGCTCTGACCTACATCCGCAACAGCTGGGGCAACGCCGCGCCGCCGGTCACCACCGAGGCCGTCGCCGCCACCCGCAAGGCCCTCAACCTCAACGCCGTCGGGCGCGCGCCCCACCCGGTCCCGTGAGGGGCGGCGCCCGACGCATGGCCCCGCGCGAAAGGCCGGCTGCACCGCCGCGCTCACAGCGGATGAGGTCGGGAGCGGACGTTTCGCGAACCGCCCTGTACCTCCAGGGCGAGCCGTGCTCGCGCGCGGAGCCGGTAGAGAACGACACCCGCGGGATCGGCCGCACGAGCGGGAGAAGTTGAGGCCAGAGCCTCCGCTTCGTCTCGGCCGTCACCTGCGCCCTGCCCCGCGCCGCCTCGCTCCGAATCCTTCCGCCTGCGGGTTGATCGGCGCGAAGTAGACGGTCAATGCTTCGCAAATATAATTTATTGAGCGGAATAATTCCGTTTTCATCGCGCTATTACTGAGAATCCACCAATCAAACTGCGGGTGTTCAAGTCTATGTCGCCCCTAAAAAGACGGCTTCTCGCCACGCTGTCAATCGCCGCCGTGCCGCTGATGAGCGCCGCGCAGGCCGAGCCCGGGCATGGTTCCCGCGCACGATCCCGGCACGCCCCCGCGGCGGGAGGGGAGGCATCTCCGGGCGTCGTCCCGACCGCGTCGCGTCCCTCGACGGCGGATTCGTCCCGGCCGGCGCCGCCCGGCAGCCTCGACACGCAGGCCGCCGCGCCCACCTGGGGCGTGCTGGGCAACTTCGGAGGCCTGCGCGACGACCTCTTCCGCGCCGGCATCCGCACGGACGGCAGCTTCGATTACCAGACCTCGACCAACATCCAGGGCGGCCCCTACCAGTCCCTGCGCGGCGCCGGACAGCTCGCCCTGCGCGCCGCCGTGGACATGGACCGCTTTGCCGGCCTCGCGGGCGGCACCTTCAACCTCGCCCTGACCTACCGCTTCGGTCGCGGCCTCACCGCGGACCAGCACCTTAACGTGCTCCAGCAGACCGAGGAGATCTTCGGCCGCGGCCGCTTCCCGCGGCTAACCCAGCTCTCCTACACCCAGCGCTTCGGCGAGTTCGTCGATCTCAAGTTCGGCCGCCTGCCCGTCAGCGCCGACTTCGCCGGCTTTCCTTGTGAGTTCCAGAACCTGACGTTCTGCGGAAACCAGCCCGGCAACCTTGTCGGCAATTATTGGTACAACTGGCCCGTCTCGCAATATGCCGCCCGCCTGCGGCTCGGCAATCTCGACACCGGCTACCTCATGGCCGGCGTCTACCAAGTCAATCCGCGCGACCTCGAGAACGGCTTCAACTTCGACCCGACCGGTGCCGCCGGTGCGCTGGCCATCGTTGAGGCCGCCGCCTTCCCGACGCTCCCGCCCTTCACCTATCGCGGCAGCTACACGGTCGGCGCGTGGTACCAGACCGGCGGCGGCCCCGACCTCTTCCTCAACCGCGACGGCCTGCCCCTGGCGTCGGCCGGCGGGCTGCCACTCGCAAACCGCGACCGCAGCGGTCTCTACGGCGTGGCCGTGCAGGAACTCTACCGGCCCGATCCCGGCAACCCGCTGCGCAACCTCTCCGCCTTCGTCCGCGTCACGCTGGCCAACTCCTCGACGTCGCTCATCGACAGGCAGGAGACCATCGGCCTCGTCTACAAGGGCTTCTGGGCCGAGCGGCCCTTCGATTGGATCGGCGTCGGCATCGGCCAGTCACATGCCAGTCGGGCCCTGGCGCAGAGCGTCCAGATGGCCAACCTGCTCGATGGTGGCGTCCGCGCGCTCCCCGGATACGAGCGCGCGTTGGAGGTCTTCTACAGCCTCGCCCTCTCTCCCGACGTGGTGGTCCGGCCCAACATCCAGTTCATCAACCGTCCCGGCGGCGTCGGCGGGCGGGACGACATCCTGGTCTTCGGCGTCAAGAGCGGCGTCACGTTCTGACCCGGACAGGCATGGGGCCAGCGCAGCAATGCGGCCCGCGCCG
>NZ_SRHQ01000038.1:0-28591 GCF_004683995.1 Methylorubrum sp. Q1
ATCAAGGTCGCGCATCTCCAGGATAGCACAGACACTGGGCACAAGCCAGCGAACCCTGTCCCGCCGCTTGACCGAAGAGGGGCTCAGCTTCGAGAGCGTGTTGGAAGAGATGCGGCGGGACCTCGCCCTGCGCTACCTTCGGGACACGCGTCTCTCGATCTCGCGCATCGCTTGGTTGCTGGGGTTCCGGGAGGCCACCGCTTTCACCCACGCCTTCCGGCGCTGGACGGGCCGGTCGCCGACGGAAGCGCGGGTAGAGCGGGACCGGGCTCTGAACCCGTCGCCTCCGCAGCGGTCCAATTAAGCCCTTCGGACGGCCGCGGTCAGATACCGAGCTGTGTAACCTCGGTCAGACTATCTCCCAGCAGACCTCGTCCACCGTCGCACGGTTTTGAAAGCCTGCTGTAGGGCAAAGTCGATCGGCGCAGTCGTGAAGAGCCGGCGAGGCATGGCGTCCGCCCTCCTTCAGGGTTCAGAGTGCCGAAACCTTGCGCCGGGCGCGGACCGTTTTGCTGAGCCAGGGCGAGATGGCACAGTCCTGGTCAAATGTCCCGACTGATCAAGCGTAGAATTTTGCACACCATAAAATGTGGCTGCAAAAGGAGACAATCCGTTTCCTGCCGTGGACGGTGCCGCGGTGGCTCCGGCCTCGCTGAGGCTGTGGCAGTAGCGCTAGGCAACCAGTCCAACAGATGTTTCTTACAAATCTCCATTCGATTTGCGAATTTCATCACTTTGCACGCCGACGGGCAGCCTCCGGAACCTGACTGGTGGTGCAGGAGACTGTGCGGACAACTATAGGAACACAATGTCTCCGGATTGATCGGAAGTCTGAAAACGGATTTACCAATTCGTTTTGGCACCGGAACATGCAAAAGGAGGCATAAGCATGCGAGTTGCAGTGTTCAGTGCGAAAAACTACGAGCGCGCGCTTCTCGATGATCTGAACGTCGGCCAGGAGCATGACCTCACGTATTTCGATGCCTTGCTCGAACCAGGGACGGCCTCACTGGCGGCTGGGTTCACCGCAGTCAGCGTCTTCGTCAACGATAGCGTCAACCGCGATGTTTTGAGGCAGCTCGCCCAGGGGGGAACGAAGCTGGTCGCAACGCGATGCACGGGCTTCAACCACATCGACTTGGAGGCCGCGGAGGAATTCGGAATCCGAGTTGTGCGCGTCGTCAACTATTCTCCGAACTCCGTGGCCGAATTTGCGGTCGGATTGCTCCTGGCGCTCAACCGCAAGGTCCACCGTGCCTACAATCGGACGCGCGAGGGGAACTTCAGACTTGATGGCCTCATGGGGTTCGACCTTGTCGATCGTACCGTGGCAGTGATCGGCACCGGAAAGATCGGGACCATCTTCGGACGGATCATGGCTAGCTTCGGATGCCGGGTGATCGGGTTCGACGTGCATCGGTCGCCCGAATTTGAAAGAATCGGCGGACGCTATGTCGACGCTGCGGGCGTCGAAGAGGCGGACGTCATCTCCATGCATTGCCCCTTGACGCCCGAAACCTATCACATCGTCGATGCGCGAACGCTTGGGCGCGTGAAGAAGGGCGCACTTTTGATCAATACGAGCCGCGGCGGCTTGATCGATACCGACGCGGCGATCGATGCACTCAAGTCCGGCCGGTTGGGCGGGCTGGCCATCGACGTCTATGAGCAAGAGGCAGAGCTGTTCTACAGAGATCTGTCGAGTACTGTGATCCCGGACGACGTCATCCAACGCCTCATCTCGTTCCCCAATGTCATCGTTACAGGACACCAAGCGTTCTTCACCCAGGAAGCGCTGGAGACGATCCTCGGCACGACGCTCAAAAGCATCTCTGAACTCGAGGCGGGTCACCCTCTCACAAACGAAGTTGCAGCTCCGAGACGCTTGCAAGGATGACCGATGCTGCGCCCGCGCTATGTTCCACCCGAAGATATCTTTCCGCCAAACCCCTGGGCATTTGAGGCCGTCCAATACGACGCACGTCTGGCGCAAGAATTGACTGGCCAAGCCGAGACGATGTTTGCCCTGTCCAACGGGTATCTGGGCATCCGCGGTTCGGTAGAGGAAGGTACTCCGGTTCAAGAGGCCGGCACCTATCTGAGCGGCTTCTACGAACACCGCCCGATTTCCTACGGTGAGCATGCCTACGGCTTCCCAACCGTGGGCCAGAGCATCTTGAACTGCCCGAGCGGTACGGCCCTGAAGCTCTTCGTCGAAGACGAGCCGTTCGTCGTTCCGCACGCCGAGATCCTGTCGTATCGGCGGAGCCTCGATCTGCGAGCCGGCACGCTGAACAGAGATGTTCGCTGGGCTTCGCCGGCGGGCACGCGCCTGCATATGCGGACGGTGCGTCTTGTCTCCCTCGCGCATCGGCACCTCGCTGCCATCGCGTTCGTCCTCACGGCAGAAGATGCCGACGTCGAGATCGCGATCTCCTCGGAACTCGAAAACGCTCCGTCATCAACGGCCGACATCGCGGACCCCCGCCTCGCGGCGAGCCTTGCCGGGCGTGTCCTGCACCCCACAGGATTTCAAGCCGAGGGGATGCGCGCAATGTTGAGTTACCGGACTGAAAGCTCCGGGCTTCACCTCGGCTGCGGGATGGACCACGCGGTCTCCTCGGAGAGCTCATATTTCACAGAGCAGGTTTGCAACGACGATTTCGCCGCCGTAACGATCCGCTGCAAGCTTTCGCGAAACAAGCCGATCGTGGTTTATAAATATCTGAGCTATCATTATTCAGACAATTCTGCTCCGGCGCGGATCTTGTTCCAAACCGCACTAACCCTGGACCGCGCGCTCAAGAGCGGATTTCAGGAAATCGTCGAGCGCCAAAGGAGCGATGTCGAACGATTCTGGGCGCGAGCCGATGTTGCGGTTGAGTGCGATAACCTGAGAACTCAGCAGACGATCCGCTGGAACCTCTTTCAGCTTCTGCAGGCTTCGGAGCGATCGGAGGGGCACGGAATCGGCGCCAGAGGCCTGACCGGAAGAACCTATGAGGGGCACTATTTCTGGGACACGGAAATATACGTGCTGCCATTCCTGATTTATACGAATCCAGCGATCGCACGTAGTGTTCTGAAATTTCGCTACGACATGCTGGATAAGGCGCGGGCGCGGGCGCGCGAATTGGGTCACCGTGGGGCGACCTTCCCCTGGCGAACCATCAACGGCGACGAAGCGTCGGCATATTATGCTGCGGGAACGGCTCAGTATCACATCAATGCTGATATCGCGTACGCCCTCCAAAAGTATGTGAACGTTACCGGCGACAACGAATTCCTCTGGAGCTATGGCGCGGAAATTCTAACGGAGACTGCCCGTCTGTGGTTCGACCTCGGCTTCTTCTCCGCGTCGAAAGGAGAAAAGTTTTGTATCAACGGCGTGACTGGGCCGGATGAATATACCGCGATCGTCAACAATAACTGCTTCACGAACCTGATGGCACGAGAAAACTTGCGCTACGCCGCCCAAGTGGTTCGCGATCTCAAGCGCATGCACCCCGATCGATTCGATGCCTTGGCCCAACGCACTGGTTTGGACAGTTCCGAACTGGCCGATTGGGAGGACGCATCCGAAAGGATGTACCTGCCCTATGACGAGCGCTTGAAGATCCATCCGCAGGATGATGATTTCCTGGACCTCGAGAAATGGGATTTCGCGGCAACCCCAGAAAATCGATATCCACTCTTACTGTACTATCACCCCTTGAATCTCTACAGGTCACAGGTCATCAAGCAGGCTGATATCGTGATGGCCATGTTTTTGCTCAATGAGCACTTTACTCATGAAGAGAAAAGAAGAAACTTCGAATACTACGACCCGCTTACCACACACGATTCATCTTTATCTGTTTGCATTCAGAGTGTCGTAGCAAATGAAATCGGTCTGCCGCACAAAGCAATCGAATATTTCAATTTCGCTGCGGCGATGGATATGTCGGATATCGGCGGGAATATGATGAACGGCGCTCACGTCGCCGCAATCGGCGGCACGTGGCTTGCCCTCGCCTACGGATTCGCCGGGCTTCGCGACAGCAAGGGTTGCATTTCGTTCAATCCCGTCCTCCCGAAGGAGTGGTCCCACCTGAGTCTTATCCTAACCGTAAGAGGACAGAGGTTTCGGATCGAGGTTGATCCTAACTCTGTCATTTACACTCTTCTCAGCGGAGAGCGGCTGAAGTTCTCGCATGTTGGCGAGGATCTCATTCTTTCCTCCGCGGAGCCGGTGATCTCGCGCCCGACCGGTCAGGGGCGGGTGGACGCTTAAAAGTCGAATGAGTCGGCCTGACAAGGCATTGAACCGATCATGATCAACGGGCCGTCTCATCGAGTGATGGATCGGCGCCGACTCGTGAGCACATGACAGGTGCGGGACAATACTGAGATCCTCGGTATCAGCGAGGCGCGCACTGAAGTGGGAGTCCTTCCATGATGGCCTCAGTCAGCGAGCTGGTCGGGACGCAGCCGATCCTTGCGCTCTTCCTCGCCATCGGCCTCGGTTATGCGGTGGGGCAAATCAGTATTCTGAACTTTTCCCTCGGCGTGGCGGCCGTGCTCTTCGTCGGCTTGCTGATTGGTGCCCTCGCCCCGAAGGCCCAAATCACCGGTCCGCTCGGTTTGGTCGGGCTGATCATGTTCCTCTACGCGATCGGGATTCTCTACGGGCGCCAATTCTTCGAGGGTCTGTCGGGGCCTGGGCGTATCTATAACGTGCTCGCTGCCGTCGCCGTCGTCGCCAGCCTGCTTGTGGCGCTCGGCCTCGGTGCTATTTTCGATGTTAAACTCGGCCATACCATCGGCATTTTTGCCGGATCGATGGTCAGCACCGCTGCGCTGCAAGCCGCACTCGACACGATTGGGAACCGGGACCCCTCCGTCGGCTACTCGGTCTCGTATCCGTTCGGCGTGATCGGCCCGATCCTCTGCCTCTATTTCATGACGCGCCGGGCGAAGCCCGTCTTTCCGCCGAAGCCCTCGCGCTTCCACCTCGGCGAAGTGACACTCGAACGCCTGCCGTCCTCTGGCGCGACGCTCGGCGCCGTCATGGCGACGCTTCCGGCTGGCGTGCAGATTGCCGGCGTGCGGCAGGAGCACCATAACCGGCTGCCGGATCCAGACCTCGAACTGCATGCCGGTGACGCGCTTCTGATTGCGGCCGATCGCGCTGCGGCGTTGGACGAGGTCGCCACGGCGCTCGGACACATCGACCAGGGCAGACTTGCCAAGGATCGAAGCGATATCACCTACCAGCGCTTCTTCGTCTCGAAGTCGGCCCTGACCAGCGTGAGATTGGCCGACCTGCCCATGCCGCCGGATGTATCGATCCGCATTCTGCATGTCCGACGCTATGACGTGGACCTCATGCCTTCGCCAGACTTGATGCTGGAGTTGGGCGACCGGGTCGGCGTCATTGTGGCATCCGAGCAGGTGGTTGCCGCGCGGGCGCATTTTGGTGATACCCTGAAATCAGCCGCGGAATTCAGCTATGTCTCCGTCGGCCTCGGCATGGTGCTCGGCGTCCTTCTCGGCCTCTTGCCGATCCCCGTTCCGGGCGTAGGCACCGTCACGCTCGGCATCGGCGGTGGCCCCCTCATCGTGGCGCTGATCCTCGGCAGGCTTCGGCGCACCGGGCCGCTCAGCTGGGTCATGCCGCTGCCCGCCAATATCGTGCTGCGGAATTTCGGTCTGACGCTGTTTCTGGCGACGGTCGGGATCAATTCCGGCCAGGCTTTCGTCACCACGGTAGCGCAGACCGGGCCGCTGATGCTGCTGATCGGCGTGGCGGTGCTGCTGACCACGGTCGCAATCGTATTGCTCGTCGGCTTCTACCTGCTCAAAATCCCATACGACGACCTGCTCGGTGTGGCCTGCGGTGCTACCGGCAACCCTGCCATTCTGGCCTATTCGTTGCGCATCGCGCCAACTGACCGGCCGGATATATGTTACGCGATGATCTTCCCTTCAATGACCATCGTCAAAGTACTCAGTGTGCAGATCATCGGCCTTCTCTCTCTTTCTGGCTGACTGTCTGCCGATGTAGCGTAGGGGCGTGCACTTTTATTGCGGACGACATCGCAGCATGTGAGCGTTCGGCTTCGCAGCCAAACCCCTAGGGGCTTTCGGCGCTGACGCACTTTCCGACGAAGCGGTCGCCGGTTCGGCGAGGGAAACCGTGTTAAAACGAAGGTCTAGAGACGCCGGCCTGATGCCATCAGGTCGGATACGACTCGAGCGCGGCGACCTCGTTGGCTTACGGCAGCTGAGTGGCCTGGCGCCGTAGAGCGTGTCATCGGCGCCCGGCACGTCGCGAGACGCCTTCGACTACAGCTCAAACCGCAGTGGCGATCCAGGTGTCAGGTGCTGCGTCACGCCCGCGACCGTGACGTCCATCCCGTCTCCGGCCATCAGCCTGGCCTCCAGCATAGGGCGGCTGACGCTGAGCCCGACGGATCGGCCTCTCCACCAGACCTTGAACGAAAGGGTATCCCACTGAGGCGGCAGCTTGGGATCGAGCTCCAGCGTGTCGCCCGCTAAGTTCAGGCCGGCGATGCCCAGGATCGCCGCCTGCCACAACCCGCCGAGCCCGGCGATCCGGACGCCGCCGGCGCTGTTTGGATCGAGGTCGAGGTCGAGAGACGCGGTCTCGCGCATGTATCGAAGAGCCGTATCCGATGCGCCCAGACGCGCGGCCACGCGGGCATGCATCGCGGCGCTCAAGGAGCTGCCATGGGCACAGCGCGGCTCGTAATGGCGGAAATTGATCTCCGCTCCCTGTCCGAGAAATTCCTGGGGCAACAAGGCGATCAGCGCGACGACGTCGGCTTGCTTGATCACTTGCGAGCTTTGCGTCTGCTCCCGGCCGATGACCACGTCGATCGGCAGCGCATGGTCGACATAGTCCGCGACGTTCAGCTGCTTGAGTCCGTAGAAGCCGGCGAACTGCTCGTACAGTCCGGTCGCGGGGTCGAGGCCGGTGACGATCCGCGCGACCGCGTCCCGCCAGTCATCGAGTTCCTGATCGTCGAGTGCGAGCTTGTCTCGAAGCGCCTCGGCACGGTCCGGCCAACCCTTGCGCAACAGGTCGAGCGCCTCCAGGGCGCAGCCGATGTTCCAGCGCGCCATCACGTTGGTGAAGGCGTTGTCGTCCACATCCTCATGGTACTCGTCCGGCCCGATCACGTGGCGGATGTGGCGCCGGCCATCCGCTTCGGCGACGGCTCGGGACGCCCAGAAACGCGCGGTCTCGAGGAGGATTTCCGCCCCCGCATCGCGGAAGAAATCGTCGTCGCCGGTGGCACGCCAGTACTGCCACACCGCGTAGGCGACGTCGGCGCTGATGTGGTGCTCCATCTTGCCAGTCAGGATCTCGATCGGCTTCCCGTCAGGCCCCAACACCGAGTCCGGCGTCGTCTCATCGCCGGTGTCGGCCGATTCCCATGGATAGAGGGCGCCTCGCCAGCCGCCGAGCGTCGCCTTGGCCCGTGCTCCGGGCAGCGTATGGAACCGGTACATCAGCAGCGCGCGCGCCGCTTCAGGCCAGACCGCGGTGTAGAACGGCAGAAGATAGATCTCGGTGTCCCAGAAGACGTGGCCGAAATAGGCATCGCCGGTCAGCGCGCGCGCACCGATCGAGACCCGGTCGTCGCTCGGGTTCGCGGCGCTCGTCAGGTGGTACACGGCAAACCGCAGCGCGCGCTGCAGGTCATCGTCGCCGTCGATGACGATGCCGCTGTCGCTCCAGTGTGCATCCCAGGCGGCTTCATGAGCCTTGAGGATCGCGCGCCAGCCCACCGATGTGCTGCGCGCGAGCGTCGCCGCGGCGCGGGGCGCAGGATCCTCTTCCGATCGCTCGGCGCGAGCGACGGCGACGAGGCGGGCGAATTGCGCCACCTGGCCAGCCTTCGAGCGCCAACGCCAGATCCAACGTAGCGGAAATGGGCGCTCGGGGTCGGCGGAGGCGCCGTCAAGATGCAACGATGCAGCACCTGCCATCGCGACGACCTTACCGGTCCCCTCGGTGCGCCACGCGCCGAGGTCGTTTTCGAGACGCACCGGCTCCATACCGACGCCGGCTAGCCCAAAGCTCGCTTCGAGGCGGACGTCGATGTCGTCGCGGTCCAGCACGATCTGCTGAAGCTGTAGTCCCACCGATCGGTCCGCCAGCGACAGGAGGCGCAGCTCGTGGCCCTTCGCGGTCACCTGCGCCGGTGTCCGATGCGTCCATTCGGAGAGAAGCACGCCGCGCCGCATGTCGAGCCGCCGCATGCCATGAAGAATCTCGCCTTCGCGGGCCACCAGCGGCTCCCCATCGAGGATGAGCCGGATCCGCGACCAGTCGGCGACGGGCACGAGCGCCGGCACAGGCGGCTCGGTGTTAGGCATGTCGAACAGCCCGGCGACGTAGCAGCGCGGCCACGAGGCCCATCGGATGTAGCCGAGCCAGCTCACCCAGGTCGGCCCTCGGCCCGTCGAGCGCGCGGCACGCATGCCGAGGAAGCCGTTGCCGAGGGCAAAGCGGGATTCGACCGCGCTCTCCGTGAGCACACTGTAGCCTTCGTGCGTGAGAACCCAGCCGGGCTCCTGTGTCGGTCGAAGCACCTCAAGCATCTGCAACGTGCTCCTTGACGGTTCGGGCGCGCAGCGTGCCCGCGCCAAGGGCGGCGATCTCAACGTGGTCGAGGCTCGTCACGACGAGATCGGCGCCCGCTTCGCGCAGCAGGGCTTCGTCGCCGAGGCGGGCAATCCCGAGCGCGGTCATCCCGCCCGCCCGCGCCGCCGTGATGCCGGCAGGTGCGTCTTCGATGACGACGCAGTGCAACGGCGATGTGTTCAGAGCTTCAGCGGCGAGCAGGAACAGCGCGGGATCCGGCTTGCCCCTCGGCACGTCACGGCCACTCAGGTCGGCGTCGAACAGCGACAGGAGCGTGCGCCCATCCGGCAGCTTCAGCTGGGACAGCATGGCGGCGGCGTTTTTCGACGATGAAGCCAGTGCCAACCGTAGCCCGGCCGACTTCAGGGCAGAGGCGAAGCGAAGGGCGTCCGGAAACACCTCGAAGCTACCCGCCTCGATCAGTTGGTCGATCAGGGCCTGCTTCCTGTCCGCGTACTCTGCGGTCCGGGCCGCAGCCTCAGGTCCGCCAAGCCGCTCCAGAGCCTCCCGAGCGCCTTCGAGGCGCGACTTGCCGGCGACGTTGGCTTGATAGAACGACGTGGTGAAGCCTGCCGGGTCGGCGAACCCGGTGAGCGCCTCGCGCCATGCGCGCTCGTGCGGCGAGTCCACCAGCACACCGTCAACGTCGAAGATCGCCGCGAGGAGAGCCGGTCTCAAAACACACGACGCCGGTCGAAGCGCCCCTCCTCACACATTGTCGCTCTCCGTCGAGCCGAGACCGCGCGTCGTCGCCATCGGACTCCAGGACCAGCCGGATACTTCCGGCATGTCGTCGCCGTGCCGATGAATGTACGCGCGATGGTCGATCAACTTGTCCCGGATTGCCTGCTTGGCGTAGGCCGCCCGAGCGGCCAGGCCCGGCACGCGGTCGATGACATCGCTGACCAGATGGAACCGATCCATGTCGTTCATCACGCACATGTCGAACGGCGTGCTCGTCGTGCCTTCCTCTTTGTAGCCACGCACATGGACGTTGCTGTGTCCGTGATGTCGGTAAATCAGCCGGTGAATGAGCCACGGATACCCTTGAAAGGCGAAGACGACCGGCTTGTCCGTCGTGAACAGAGCATCAAAATCCTGATCTGACAGGCCGTGTGGATGCTCCGTGTCGGGCTGCAGCTTCATCAGGTTCACGACGTTGATGACGCGCACCTTGAGATCCGGCGCGTGGCAGCGGAGGAGGTCGACGGCCGCGAGCGTCTCAAGGGTCGGCACATCCCCGCAGCACGCCATCACGACGTCCGGCTCGCTGCCGCGGTCGTTGCTCGCCCATTCCCAGATCCCAAGCCCGGCCGTGCAGTGCTTGACCGCCTGATCCATCGTGAGCCACTGGGGTGCCGGCTGTTTACCCGCGACGACGACGTTGACGTAGTTGCGGCTTCGCAAGCAGTGGTCGGTTACAGAAAGCAGACAATTCGCATCCGGCGGCAAGTAGACACGAACGACCTCGGCTTTCTTGTTCACGACATGGTCGATGAAGCCTGGGTCCTGATGACTGAACCCGTTGTGATCCTGACGCCAGACGTGGCTGGAGAGAAGGTAGTTCAACGACCCAATCGGTCGCCGCCACGGAATATGGTTGCAGACCTTCAGCCACTTGGCGTGCTGATTGAACATCGAGTCGATGATGTGGATGAAGGCCTCGTAGCACGAGAAGAAGCCGTGCCGACCCGTCAGCAGATAGCCTTCGAGCCAGCCCTGACATTGATGCTCGCTCAGCATCTCCATCACGCGGCCGTCATGCGCGAGGTGGTCATCCCACGGATACGTCTCGGCCACCCAGGCGCGGTTGGTCACCTCGAGCACGTCCTGCCAGCGATTTGAGTTATTCTCGTCCGGACTGAATAGCCTGAAGTTTCGCGCTTCGGCGTTCAGGTCCATGACGTCGCGGAGGAAGCGTCCCATCACGCGCGTGGACTCGGCGACGGCGGCACCGGGGGCGGTCACCGGTATTGCATAATCGTGAAAATCCGGGAGCCGCAGGTCGCGGAGCAGAGTGCCTCCATTGGTATGCGGATTGGCGCTCATGCGGCGGTCGCCCGTCGGGGCAAGCTCGGCAAGTTCGGAGCGAAGCCGGCCGCCTTCGTCGAAGAGCTCGGCGGGCCGATAAGATTGCATCCAGTCTTCGAGCATGCGCACATGGGCCGGATTGTCGTGCATCTCGCCCATGGGCACTTGGTGTGAGCGCCAGTAATCCTCTGTGCGCCGTCCATCGATTTCCTTCGGACATGTCCATCCTTTTGGCGTCCGAAGAACGATCATCGGCCAGAACGGCCGGCCCGTGAAACCCTTGTCGCGCGCGTCTGACTTGATCCGCCGAATGTCTCGCAGGACAGCATCCATGGTGGAGGCCATGCGCTGGTGCATCTCGGCCGGATCATGTCCTTCCACGAAGTAGGGGGTGTACCCGTACCCACGGAAGAGATGTTCAAGCTCCGCGTGGCTAATTCTGGCCAGTACAGTCGGGTTGGCAATCTTGTAGCCGTTGAGGTGGAGGATCGGCAGAACCGTCCCATCACTCACCGGGTTGAGAAATTTGTTCGAATGCCAGCTGGTGGCAAGAGGCCCGGTTTCGGCCTCGCCATCGCCGACGACGCAAGCGACGATGAGGTCGGGGTTGTCGAACGCAGCGCCGTAGGCGTGCGAGAGGGAATAGCCCAGCTCTCCGCCTTCGTGCATCGAGCCCGGTGTTTCAGGAGCCACATGGCTCGGGATGCCGCCTGGGAAGGAGAATTGCTTGAAGAGGCGCTTCATGCCTTCAGCATCGGCGGAGATGTTCGGATAGACTTCGCTGTAAGTTCCCTCGAGGTATGCGTTGGCAATCAAAGCGGGGCCACCATGCCCCGGCCCTGTAATATAGATAACATCAAGATCATGCTTTTTGATAAGACGATTGAGATGAACATAGATGAAATTCAAACCCGGAGTGGTGCCCCAGTGGCCGAGCAGACGCGGCTTGATGTGCTCCTTGGTCAGCCGTTCCACCAGTAGCGGGTTGTCGTAGAGGTAGATCTGACCGACCGACAAGTAATTTGCCGCCCGCCAATAGGCATCGATCAGGGTCAGCTCGGATGTCCGCGCCGTGCGCTTGGGCTGCCGCCGAGCTTTGAGGATCGCGTCCATCTGGCTGCCTCGCTTCGGTGCTGGGTCGACTCTGGCGCGAAGCGGCGGGCTTGTTCCGGGTGGAGGCCTTGGGCATCAGCATGCCGCACGCTTCCAGCTGCGGTAGCGCGTCGTTTCGCCAAAGACCGGACGCGCGGCGCCTCAATACGAGGCACAGGTGCCGGTATACGCATCGTAGTAGGCGTAGGGCCCGCAGCCTCCGTAGCCGCTCCGATACCCGTAGTAGCCAGCGGCGGCGGCCGCACCGACCCCGGCCGCGGCGAGCCCGTAGCCATAGGGACGATAGCCACCCCAACCATAGCCGCCACGGACAACGTAGCCCCGGCCGACCCGACCGCCGCCCCAACCGGGGCGTCCGGCAATCGGACGTCCCGCCCCCCAACCGGGCCGGCCGGCAATCGGGCCTGCAGCCCCCCAGCCTGGCCGCCCAATTCCGCCGCGCAAACCGCCACCGTGGAAACCACCACCGCCGCGGAAGCCACCGCCGTGGAAGCCGCCGCCACCACCGCGGAAGCCGCGCGCATCGGCCGCCACACCGGTCAGGATCAGGGCCGCGAAGGCGGCGGATGAGATCAGGAGCGCTTTCATGAGGTCGTCTCCTTGCCGGAGGACACCACGTCGAGGTGAGCCAAGTCGAGGTGAGCCAAATCGGATTCGGTCGTGCGACGACGCAGTGGGTCCGTACAGCATCAACCGTTTGGTGCAGAGAACGCTAGCACCGGGCCGGGCGCCTCGCTTGATCTGACAGGACAGGCACAGATCACGATGCGGCGCACTCTAAGAGAAGCCAGCAGGAGTCAGATGCTGAGCTGTGCAACCTCGATCAGGACATCCTCAAGATAGGCCTTGATTCGGCCGATCTCGGTCGCGCTCGGCCCCATGATGCTGAATCCGATCAACTCGCCGCGCGCATGTACCCTGCGGATCAGGGATTCCGCTTTCGTAGCCACCTCGCGCTCGGTCTGCGCGCGGAGGATGCTGCCGGTCTCGGTGGTCGTGATGCGAATTTCGAAGCCAGGCTTTTCAAACATGACTTCACCATGAAATAACCAGCCTGAGGCAGAATCTTGTCCATTAAGATGAAGGAAAGCTCTCCTACATCAATCTATATCATCGGCACATCGAGGATTTGGGCGCTAATCTCCCGACGGATGGTCGGAGGCGAGGGATTTGCCTGATGATTACGCTCAGATGCTGCTCGCTTATCATGCTCGCCGGCATCAGGAGTGCACGGCACCGGCACGAACGCGCTGCCTTATCCGAGCCTTCTGCCGAGGAGGGGAGGATCTTATTGGTGTTCCTCGCGCTTCGTCTCGGAATGGTTTCCCTGCCTCCATGAGCTGGGCGTCTTGCCTGCCCAGCGTCGGAAGGCGTGTGTGAAGGCGGCGGGCTCCGAGAAGTCCAGGACGGCCGAGATCTCCGTCATGCTCATTTTGGTATCAGCCAAGAGGCGCTTGGCCACCCGGAATTGCGCCTCGTTGGCAAGCTGCTTGAAGCTTGTCCCTTCGGCCTTCAAGCGGCGGCTCAAGGTGCGGCGACCGAGCGACAGGCGAAGCGCCGTCTTCATCACGTCGCAACGCTTCCGGATCACCTCGGCGCGCAGGTGCTGACGAAGCCCGTCCTTCAGCGTGGAGGGTCGTGCCGATTCAAGCCGGCGAATACGATCCTCCACTCTGCGGCGCAGGACCGGATCGGCTCCAGCGATGCGCCGCTTGAGGAGGCTGGCCGGGAAGACCAAGGCGGCCGTCTCCTGATCGAACCGGACGGGTGCTCGAAAGAACTGGTTATAAGGCGTCGTGCTGGTCGGAGCAGAGCGCGGCAGCAGAACTTCCAACGGGGCCCAATCAGACCCGCACAGCGCCCGAAGGATGTTTGTCGCTGTGGCCAGCGCCCGATCCGAATGGTGGACAGCACCCTCGGCTCCCGGCTCATACGGGCAGTAGGTGAGGACGGCCACGTCGTTGTCGATGCCGAGGCCGACCACCGCACCCCGATTCAGCATGCCCAAATACGCTTCGAGAGCCCGCAAGGCATCGCCGATGGTGTCCGAGTTGTTCAACAGCAGGCCGAGAAGCCCGAGGGAGGTGATGGTGGTCCTTTGCCCAATGAGGAGCCCCAAATGAGGGCAGCGGGTGCGCTCAACCGCTATGGCAATCAGGCGGCCGAGGGCGCTGTACGGAACGAGCTTGCCATGACACTCGAAGAGCCTCGGATCGAGCCCTGCCTCGACCATGAGGGTGTCGGGATCCGCTTCGAGTTCGACGAGGACGGCGTAGATCGCTTGAGCGACCCTGAGGTGCGCCAAGCCGACGGGAAGCAGGTTCTCAGGTGGGCTGGGGTATCCGGTTGCCAAAGCGGCATAAGAAAACATAGCAAGATCCTCCTATTCGGGGGCCAAGCTGATTCGGATAACTCAAGTTAGCTTTGTGCAATTTAGTGCGTTCGCGATGGATCTTCTTGATCGAAACGGTCATCGCGTTCGTGAAAACGTGGCTGGCTCCAGTCGGCGGCCAAAACCTGGCCGGTGTACAAACTCAGGCTGTGTGACAATGGCGGGGTGAGCGAGCGGCCCGAGTCGGCCGATCGGACGGCGGCTTCTGCCGCAAGTGGATAGTAGACGGCTACGACCGTGGACTAATAATTATATAATATGCCCGCAACTGTTCGGATACGACACAAGAGTTACAGAAATTACTAGAACCTTGCCATTGATCTGCGTGCCAAGCAGCTTCGTGCCGAAGCTCGCGCGGCAATTTTTTTAAGAGACCGATCGTCGATGGCGTGAAATCGACGATCCGCTGCGCCTTTAGGCCGCTAAGCTCAACAGATTCGCGGATTATGGGAAAAAATATCTGCGATATCAATTTCCGGAAGAGAATCAGCTCAATAAAACTATATTTCGACTGCTGCGACTCATTGCGAGCAGCGTTGGTAGCCTGTGCCCGCCGGGTCTTGCTCATTGTAATAGCGCTTTAGGGGGCCGTTCGACTGAGGCATCATGTAAACCCTGACCTCCTGAGCGGCCACGGCGTTCGCACAGTCGAGAACGAGAAGCTGGCGGTCCCCGGTCGGTCGAACCGACTTGATGCTGCACGTCGCCATGGGGGTCTTCAGGCGCTTTCCTGAGACGATGAAGGCCGGAGCGAAAATGTCGATCGGCTTCTTGAACGCCCCACCTTTGCCCGCGGATGAAAAGACATCCGTACAGTCGCGCCCTTCCAGTACCCAAGCGCCCTGATAGGCAGACAAACCGGGGCCTGCTGCCAACGCGTCCGACACACCAGCCGAGGCTGCAAGGCTTAGCCCGAGTGCTGCGACACCCATGAGACGTACAGTTCGCATCACCACCTCCTGAGTAAGCTCTATCGGACCGGCTGCTGAGTCTGTGCGGAGTCGAAATTTTCGTCCTGCTCTCGACCAAGGCACTTCGATTGATGCTCTCGCCGCCATGTACTGGGCGCAAAGCCTGACCAGCGCCGGAACGCATGGCTAAAGGCGGCGGGCTCGGAGAAATCCAAGGCCGCCGAGATCTGCGCCATGCTCATTCTGGTATTGGCTAGGAGTTGCTTGGCGACTGAGAACTGCGCTTCGTTAGCGATTTGCTTGAACGTCGTGCCCTCGGCTTTCAGCCGACGACGCAGGGTACGGGGGGGGACCAGTCGCAGTCGCGCCACATGCGCGGCCTTACAGCGCTGCCGCATCACCTGGGCTTGGAGGTACTCGCGAAGCTTGTCCTTCAGCGTGGAAGGCTGTTCGGACTCAAGCTTGCGGATGCGATCCTCAACTCTCCCGCGGGCCGCCGGGTCCGCCCCCTTGATGCGCCGTTCAAGGATTAGAGTTGGAAACACCAACGCGGCCGTTTCTTGGTCATACCGCACGGGCGCCCGAAAGAAGCTGATGTAAGGCGCTGTGTCACGTGGCGCGGAGCGCGGCAGCAGCACTTCTAATAGAGCCGCATCGGAGCCACCCAACGCCCGAACGACGTTCGTAATTGTGGCGAGGGCCCTCTCCGATTGGAGAGCCGTGCTCTCGGCTTCCGAGCCATAAGGACAGTAGCTGAGAACGGCCACCTCACTGTCGATATCGAGTCCGACGACTGCGCCCCAGTTCCGCACACCAGCATGCGCTTCAAGAGCCCGCAAAGCGCCGCCGATGGTGTCCGAGTGGCGCATGAGCAGGCCAAGTAGCCCGAGCGAGGCCAATGTCGCGCGCTGTCCAACAAGGAGCCCGAGATGGTGACAACCCGTCCTCTCGGCTCCCAGAGCGATCAGGCGACCGAGAGAAACGTATGGGACAGGGGTCCTGCCGCCGTCGAAGGTCAGAGGATCAAGCCCCGCCTCGGCGAGCAGTTCGTCCAAATTGGCGCCCAGTTCGACGAGAGTGAGGTAGACCGCTTGCGCGACCCCAGGGCGAGTCAAGCCAATGAGAGATGGCCTCTCGTGCGATCGGATGTCTCCAACGACCGTGGGCGGGCGTTGGCGCACAATTGAACCTGATTTCTCGGACGACGACGTGATGTGCCCCCCTGATTCGAGGCCAAGCCTGCGTACTTAGGCTTGTATTATTTAACATTTCAATGATCATTTCATACGAATTGCCTTGGTAGAGCGTAATTTTCATTCCCCCTCGGGCACAAACTTCAATCACGCCACCATTGTCGTCGGATCGACGCTCGCCCGTCGTGAAGACCACGGCAGCCGCCCTGAATACGAGCAGGCTCCACGCCACCCACGTTGCCTCGACGAGGCCACGAAGGGCGACCGCTTCTGGGCCTATGTCACCGACAGCCTGTCACCTGTGTTGAAGCCCGGCGATACGATGATCCTGGACGATTACGGAGCTCAGAAGGTGGTGGGCAAGCGCGACGGCATCCAAACTGCCGGCGTGCAGTTGCTGCTCAGATTTACGGCCCTTTTCCCTGGAGATCATACGTCGACTTTAAATCGTTTCGATCACGCAATCGTAATTTGGAGGTTTTCCGCCACCCTCCAGATAAATAGCAGCACAAAGCTTGGAACTGATCGAATAAGCCGAGCCAAACAGTGGCTCGCTGCACATGCTCCACGCCGCCGCCGAAATGACAGCATCCGTTTGCAAAGACTTCGCTCAATGTCCTCTTGGATCAAGCAACGCGATCGAGGCTGTCATACGATCCGAGCGACGTATTCTGGGACTGTCGTTCCTACGGATCGGCATCTCGGCGTGCCCCGGGCCGCACCCACATGTCGCGAGGTCAAAAGCCATGACCCTCAGGATTTTACCGCCCCTTCTCCTTGTCGCATGCCTGGCCTCGCCCGCGCTTGCTCAGTCGGCGATTGACCGGGGCCAGCCAGCGGCCCTCATCCATGGCAACTATTGCGGGCTCGGCAATAACGCGCCGCGGCCGCCGATCGATGCGCTTGATGCCGCCTGCGCGCGCCACGACGCCTGCACTCCTGCCGGCGGCCTGCCGTCGCCAGCCTGCAATCTGCGGTTCAAGCGCGAGACGGCATTCATTTCGCGTGATCCGCGACAGCCCGACGACCTGCGCGCGTTGGCAGGCTTCATGTCCGCCAGCGCGGCTCTTCTACCCTTCGATCCGGTTGCCCCGGTCGTTGGCACCAGCATGCCGGCATCCGGTCCGTATGGACCATCTTCGCCCGGTCCATACCGGCCCGCCTACTACGCCTATTAGAGCCGTATCCGCCCCGATCGCATCCAGTCGGCGCCTCCAAACTGCTGTTGAGAGGCGCCGTTTTTGGACAAGCCGGCCCCCTTCTCGTCGGAATGCGCTCTTGCGTCGTCGCGGAGCCCGCCGGTTGCCAACAAGGATCGGACTGGCGCCTGCGGATGATCTCGATCCTAAAATCAAGCAATCCGAGGATCGTCGAAACACCCAATACCGCTCAGTGGGTGTGAACATGGAGGATGCGATGCAAAAACTTGCTTTGGTGTCGCTGGCAGCACTCGGAATGGGTGCGCTGATCGCCGCGGATACCGCTGAGGCCCGTGGTGGCTTTGGCGGCGGTGGCTTCCGAGGCGGCGGTGGCTTTGGCGGCGGATTCCGGGGCGGCGGATTCAGTGGTGGCGGCTTTCGCGGTGGCGGTGCCGTCGCAGGCGGCTGGCGCGGCGGCGTTGGCGGCTATCGTGGCGTGGCCGGTGGCTACCGCGGCGGTTTCTACGGCGGGCGCGGCTTCTACGGCGGTCGTGGCTACGGCTACCGCGGGTACGGCTATCGGGGCTACGGATACGGCGTCGGTGCCGGCCTCGCCGGTCTCGCGGTCGGCACGGCCGTCGGGGCTGCGGCCAGTAACTATTACGGCGGCTACGGCTACGACAATGCCGGCTATGGTGGCTACGCTCCCGCCGCCTATGGCTCAAGCTATCCCGCTTACGGATACGGGGGCTGTACCTGCGGCTACTAATTCCACCGCATGAGCGCCAGGCCACTCGGCGGCGGCCGCCATGCGGCGCGCCAATCCGGTGGCGGCTGCCGTGGCCTTCACGATGGGCCCGCGCCGATCCGACGACAACGGCGACGCTCTCGCCCCTCCTGTCGGCCGTCGACCGGGAATCAGATCACGCTACGTAGGAAAATCCCAGCTGACTCAGCGAGATTGCCGACATTTCTAGTCAGGCGTTGAGGACGCCAGGAGCGCCTTGTAGCGCTCGATGGCGGTTCGCGCGTTGAACAACAGGCGGTCCGGTCCGAGTTCCTGATCCAAACCGGCGCGCCACACCCTGTTCAGGACGTCGGGGTTGAGGCCTACGAGCCAAAACGTCATGCTGGTCCGCCGGGCACCATCCCGCAGCATCTGCAGCGCTGAATACTCGATGTCGGGCACACGGCTGAGGTCGTGGGCGACGATACGCGGCTTGTGCTCGGCAATGAGCGCCCGGATCCGGTCTGCCACGTTCTGCGCGTTGGCAAAGTACAGGCGCCCCTCCGGGCGCAGGATCAGGAGGCCGACGAACGTCTCGTCATCGGGGTGCTCCGGCGACAGGGGGCGCAGCACATCTGCGCCGTGCTTGCGGGCGATGATAGAGATGCGGGGATGGGCCGTTTGGAGGCCCAGGCCGACCAGCGAGAGGACGATGGCGACGGTGATACCCTGAAGCGTCCCGAAGACGAGCACCCCGATCCCCGCCACGATTGCCCAGTGGAACTCCATCCGCCGCACTTTGAAGATGTCCCGGAACTCCGCTGGCTGGATGAGGCTGGCCGAGTAAACGATCACGACCGCCGCGAGGGTTGCCTGCGGCACGAGGCCCAGGACCGGCGACAGGAGCAGCATCGTCGCGAGGGCAAGCGCGGCCGTCACGACTGCTCCTGGGGACGACAGGGCCGGGAAGAGACCAGCGCGCAGCCAGAATGATGTCGCCGCAGCGATACACGAAGCCAGTGACCCACGAATGCGTCAGCGAGCAGGTTTCAGCGGCTGTCCTCCGGGATCAAGCAACGCTGCAGACTCGGTAGTAGGAACCGGTCGACCAGAGTTCTGGACCCGAGCAGGTCACGGGTCCGGTCACGCCGGCAGGGACTTATGCGCCTCACCTCCATGTTGTCCTCCTGCGAGGAAACAACGTTATGAAAACTCTCCTGATTGCGTCTGCGGCTTTCGCGGCCCTGATCCTGACCAGCGTCACGGCAGATGCGCGCGGATTCCGTGGCGGCGGAGGCGGAGGCTTCCGGGGCGGCGGCATCCATGGTGGCGGCTTTCACGGTGGCCGGGCGGGCGGATTCCGCGGTGGGGCTGGTGGCTATCGCCGAGGCGTGGCCGGCTATCGCGGCGGCTATGGTCGCGTCGGCCGCTACGGTCACAGAGGGGTCGGCCGCTACGGCTACGGCTATGGCCGCTACGGTTACGGCCGCTATGGATACCGTCCCGGATACGGGCTCGCCGCGGCCGGGGTCGGAGCTGCTGCGGCCGCCGGTTATTACGGCTCGACCTACGGCGGGTGCGGGCGATACGCCTTCTACGACCAGTATTCGGGCACTTGCCGCCCCTACTGACCCACAAGCCCAGACGATTGCGTCCGGATTCAGCGTCTCTGGATCTCTGTTTCGACGCGCATTTTCGACGGACCGGTTTCCACTTTGTCGGAATGCGCTCTCGGTCACGGGCCCGCAGCCGCGTGCCCGTGATGACGGTCATCCATGCCAAATCTCATGGGCTCACGATTTCGGGCGTGCTCAGGTTAGCCGAAGCACCAAGTGGACCGCGTCCGCGTCGCGTCGGCTGCTCAGCGGTAGCCCGGTTCGTTCGAACAGCTTCAGCATCGGAGCGTTTTCGGGCAAAACCTCCGCGGTCAGTTCCGTGAGCCCTGCCGCCCGGGCGATGTCCACGAGGTGCCGCACCAGCGCGGCACCGATGCCGCGCCGCTGATATTCGTCGACCACGGTGAACGCCACTTCGGCCTGACCTGGCCGCGTCGCGACATAGCGGGCGCCGCCGACGATCGTCTGTTCGCCATCCTCGTCCGCGGTCGCGACCAAGGCCACCTGCTCCCTGAAATCGACGTTGAGGAAGAACGCAATCTCCTTGTCGGTGAAGTGGCGCTTCGCAGCGAAGAAGCGGCGATAGAGCGATTGGGCGCTTGTGTGGTCGATGGCTGCCAGCATCCGCTCCCGGTCATCCGGCCGAAGCGCGCGGATCTCCAAGGCGCGCCCATCGCAAAGACGCTCGACGGCCGAGTAGCATGACAGGTCTCCCATGACATCGCTCCTTTCGGGATTGCCGCCGTCGGCTGTCACGCCGCCGTCTCCGATGGGAAGTTGACGCTCGTCATCTGCGTTGCAAGCGGCTGTCCCGGCAATATTGCACAAATGTTCTTCAGCCATAATGAAGACCATCCCATAAGATGGGGTGCGCCGTTGTTGCGGAGGTGGCCCAAAACATGCCGCGCCGCACATCGCTGTGCATGATGAAACGCAGGAAGATGGCCCGAGAAGAATTCGGATCGCCTACGCGGCCAGCGACGTCAGCCGCCGATCCGTCCCGTCCGATCAAGCCGCCTGATCCCAAGAGCGTATGAGTTGGCGGTCCTCGTCTCCGCGGCGCAGGCGACGAGGCACCTGTGCGAGAGGTCACGCCCGTCGCACAGGACCGCTCCGGATCCTTTCCTTGAACTGTCAGAGGAGGCCAGGGTGTCGATTGCGACCATCGAACAGGCAGCGGTCGAAACCCGCGGACACGAGAAATATGACCGTCTTATCGTGGCTGCCCAGGCGCTGCCGAGGCTTCAGGTTGCCGTCGTCCATCCCTGCGACGCGGCCACACTGGGGGCGGCACGCGAAGCCTCCGCGCTCGGAATCGTCGAACCGATTCTGGTGGGTCCACTGGGAAAGATCGCCGCCGCCGCAGCCGCACTCGATGCGGATATCGGCGGCTTCCGGCTGGTCGACGCCGCTCACAGCCACGAGGCCGCTCAGAAGGCTGTGGCTCTCGTGCGCGCCGGCGAGGCCGAGTCCCTCATGAAGGGGAGCCTCCACACCGACGAGTTGATGGCCGCGGTGGTGCGCCGGGACGGCGGCCTACGGACGGCCCGCCGCGTCAGCCACTGCTTCGTCATGGACGTGCCGGGCCATGCGACGCCCCTGATCATTACGGACGCCGCGGTCAATATCGCGCCCTCGCTGGAGGAAAAGCGCGACATCACGCAGAACGCCATCGACCTCGCGCAAGCCCTTGGCGTCGAGTCGGTGCGGGTCGCCATCCTGTCGGCCACGGAGAGCGTCAACGCGAAGATGCCCTCGACCCTCGATGCCGCGGCCCTCTGCAAGATGGCCGACCGGGGTCAGATCACCGGCGGCATCCTCGACGGCCCTCTTGCCCTCGATAATGCCATCGACCTCGAAGCGGCTCGGATCAAGAAGATCCACTCACCGGTGGCCGGCCAAGCCAACGTACTCGTGGTCCCCGATTTGGAAGCCGGCAACATGCTGGCCAAGAGCTTGACCTTCCTGGCCCGTGCGGACGCGGCCGGGATCGTGCTCGGGGCTCGGGTCCCGATCATCCTGACGAGCCGGGCCGACTCTCGGCTCACGCGTCTCGCCTCCTGTGCGGTCGCCTCACTGTTCGCCGCCGCCCAGCGCGCCCACCGGTCCCTACCGGAGGTCTAGGCGATGACCTCGGTCCTGCTTGTACTGAACGCAGGCTCTTCGAGCCTCAAATTCCAAGTGTTCGCCTTCGGTGAGACCGCGGATCCACGCCGCATCTTCAAGGGCGTGTTCGAGGAACTCAACGGTTCGCCCCACCTGCTGATCCGGGACGGATCACCCGAGGGCCTGGTCCCGCTGCCTGGGTCATTCCGGCGGACGAGGAGATGACGATCGCGCGCGGAACGTGCGAAGCGCTGGCCCAGGTCCAGCGCCAACCGGCCTTATGAACAACAGGAGTTCGCCATGGAAGCGCTGAAGACGAATCCACAGACCGAAGACGAGCTTGGCGACGAGAGCTTCATGTCCGCCGCCGAACTCGGCGCTTATACGGCCAAACTGAAGGCCGCGAAGGCCCTGCAGACCGAGGATCGAGCCGAAGAGGCGCGGGCCGAGCTCATCAAGACTCTGTCCGAGACCATCGAGGTCACGCCTAAGAAGGTGCACGAGATCATGACATCGCTCTTGTACAAGCTCCGGATCGCGGCCGAGCAGGGCAAGAACGAACTTCTCGTGATGCGTTTCCCGAACGTGATGTGCAGTGACGGCGGACGGGCCATCAACAATTTCGAGAGCGGTTGGCCCGAGACCCTGACCGGACGCCCGCGTCAAGCTTTCGAGTTCTGGCGGGACCGCCTGCAGCCGGCCGGCTACGGTCTGAAGGCCGTGATCGTCAACTTTCCCGACGGCATGCCGGGTGACGTGGGCTTCTTGCTCACCTGGGAGACACGCAGCGCATAGGTTCCACCGATCTTCAGGATGGTAGCCATGGCCGCGCGATAACGACGGGCTTAGTCCGACAAGGTGGGCAGGCCGTTGCGCCGCGTCTTCGACGGGGGGCTGATTGTCGACGCGCCGGTTCCAACAGCCGGTCAACCCCGCGCCGGTGCGCCGCGAAGCTCTCCTGGCGTCGGTACCGAGCTGACCGGCATGACCGTCGACGTCGACGATGGGCTACAAGTGCCTCACGAGAGGCTCGGACACAGGCGCCCTCCCTCTCGCGCTGGCGGCGCAGTGGGCGTTTTTTGTGAGAAACGCAGCTTCATGCCCTGCCGGCGCTCAGCCGCGCCTCGACCCCCGGCATCGCCCTGGAGCTTGCAGGCGGGATCCTAACCTCAGTACCTTTCGGTGACGAAGCGCCTATTCCTGAGGGTATCGTCGTACGCATCCTCCTTGCTGCGCTTCGGCAGCATCACCGCATCGTGCTTCTGGTCCCTGTAGGGGATCAGGCGGAGGAGGTGAGTGATGCAGTTGAGGCGCGCCCGCCGCTTGTCGTCGGAGCGGACGATGTGCCAGGGAGCGTCGTCCGTGTCGGTGGCTGCCAGCATCGCATCGCGCGCCTTCGAGAACGCGTACCAGCGCTCGTAGGATTCGAGGTCCATCGAGCTCAGCTTCCACTGCCGGAGGGGATCCTCGATCCGTGCCAGGAAGCGCCGCTTCTGCTCCTGCTTTCCAACCTCCAGCCAGAACTTGATGAGCTGGGTTCCACCATCGACGATGAAGCGCTCGATCCGCGGGCAGAGGTCGAGGAACCGGCGATACTCCGCGTCGTTGCAGAAGCCCATGACGCGCTCGACGCCCGCCCGGTTGTACCAGCTACGGTCGAAGATCACGATCTCGCCGGCCGCCGGGAAATGCTCGATGTAGCGCTGGATGAACATCTGTGACTTCTGCCGGTCCGTTGGTGCCGGCAGCGCAACGACGCGGAACACGCGCGGGCTGACCCGCTCGGTGATGGCCTTGATCGTCCCGCCTTTGCCGGCCGCATCGCGGCCCTCGAACACGATGATGATGCGGGCGCCGGTTCGCTTGACCCAATCCTGCAGATGGCACAGCTTGACCTGTAGGGTGTGCAATTCCCTCTCGTAGTCCCTTTTCTTGAGCTTCTTGGCGGTCCCGGCCTGGGGCCGACCCGCATCGGGCTTCGTGGTCGGTATGACCTGCTCGATATCGTGCATCGTCATGCTCCCACCTGCCCGCATCGAAGGGGTCGATCGCCTCACTCGGCCGGCAAGTGCTTCGGGGCGCCGCTTGCGCCTTCAGCCGGCGGTTCCGCCCGCTGTTTCGCTCCCTTGCGGCTCATAAGGCTCCAGGCCCGCTCGCGCAGGCCCTGAAACAGGACGTAGAGGGGCGGAATCACGAAGATGCCGAGGAATGACGCGGCGATCATGCCGCCGAAGACCGGCGTCCCGACATTGCGGCGGGCGAGCTGCGAGGCTCCGACAGCGATGACCAGGGGGAGCAGGCCCAGGATGAAGGCGAAGGAGGTCATCATCACCGGGCGGAAGCGCAGGCGCGCGCCTTCGGTGGCAGCCTTCTGAAGCGGAACGCCCTTCTCCCGCTGCTCCTTGGCGAACTCGACGATCAGGATGCCGTTCTTGGCAGCCAGGCCGATGAGCACGATCATGCCGATCTGTGCATAGAGATCGAGGGTGAGCTTGCCCCACACCATGGACGCGTAGGCCCCGGCGATCCCGACCGTGACCGACAGCAGCACCGGGACGGGGATGGTCCAGCTCTCGTAGAGCGCGACCAGAAACAGGAACGCGAACAGGACCGCGAAGCCCAGGATGATGGCGGTCTTGCCCTCGGCCCGCTTCTCTTGGAACGCGGTGTCCGTCCACTCGCCGCCGAAGCCCGCAGGCAGGGTCCGGGCCGCTACGCCGTCCATGGCGGCGAGCGCCTGACCGGACGAGACGCCCGGCGCGGGCGAGCCCTGGATCGTGACCGCGCGAAGGTTGTTATAGCGAATCAGCGCCGGCGGCCCCACCACGATCCGGACCTCCGCGAGCGAGCGCAGCGGCACCATCTCGCCGTCCTTGTTCCGCACGTTGATCCGATAGATGTCGTCGATCTTTGTCCGGTCTGCGGCCTCCGCCTGAACCTGCACCTGCCAGGTACGGCCGAAAAGGTTGATGTCGTTGACGTAGTAGCCGCCGAGCGAAGCCTGTAGCGCTTGAAACACGGCGCTCAGGGGCACTCCGAGAACCTGCGCCTTGTCGCGATCGATATCGAGATAGACCGATGGGTTCGTCGCCGAGAAGGTGCTGAACACACGGTTGAGCTGCGGATCCTGGTTCGCGGCCACGACCAAGCCGCGCAGGACTTGAGCGAGTTCCTTCGGATCGCCACCGCGCAGATCCTGCAGTACGTAGCTGAAGCCACCACCGGTGCCGAGACCGATGATCGGTGGAGGGGCAAGCGGTACGACCGTGCCTCCGGGGATCTCCCGGAACTGCTGGCCGAGGCGCGCAATCATGGCCGCCGCTCCGTCCGCAGCAGCCTTGCGGTCCTCGAACGGCTTGAGGGTCACGACCAGGAAGGCCGCGTTGCCCTGGGAGTAGTTGTCGATGAAGTTGAGGCCGATCACCGAGGTGGTGTCGGCAACCGCATGCTCCTGCCGCAGGATCTGCTCGGCCCGGGCCACGACCTCGGAGGTCCTCCCGACCGATGCGCCTTCCGGCAACTGCACCACGACGAAGAAGGCGCCTTGGTCGTCTTCGGGCAGGAAGCCGGTGGGGGTTCGCTTCGCGAGTTCGGTCGCGCCGTAGGCCGCGGCGCCAGCGAGCACGAGGCCGAGGATCGAGAAGCGCACGATGCGCGCCACGGCGGCACCGTAGCCGTTGCTGACCCGGTCGATGGAGCGCATCACCATGCCCATGATACCCCGGCGAGGGCCGTGATGCGGGCGCAGCAGCACGCCACAGAGAGCCGGCGACAGGGTCAGCGCGTTGACCGCCGAGATGAACATCGAGACCGCGACCGCGACGGCGAACTGGCGGAAGAGCTCGCCCGAGATGCCGGGCACGAAGGCGACCGGCACGAAGACCGAGAGCAAGACCAGCGTGATGGCGATGATCGGGGCCGTGATCTCGGCCATGGCCCGCTTCGTCGCATCCCGGGGTGACAGCTCCGGGTGCTCCTCCATCACGCGCTCGACGTTCTCGACCACCACGATGGCGTCATCGACGACGATCCCGATGGCGAGCACCAGGGCGAGAAGCGAGACCGAGTTCGCCGAGTAGCCGACCGCCTTGAGGACGATGAAGGTGCCGATCAAGCTGACAGGCACGGCCAGCGTCGGGATCAGCGTGGCGCGCAGGCTACCGAGGAACAGGAACACCACGATCACAACAAGCACGAAGGCCTCGACCAGGGTCTTCTGCACCTCGTGCACCGTTTCGGTGATGAAGGCGGTCGGATCGTAGGTGACCTTCCAGGCCAACCCCTCGGGGAACGTCTTCGCCAGCTCTCCGACCCGCCTCTCGACCTCTTTCAGGGTCGAGAGGGCGTTGGCGCCGGGTGACTGGTAGATCGCGATCACCGTCGCCGGGCTGCCGTTGAGCCGCGTCTCACGGTCGAGATTGGCCGCGCCGAGATCGACTCTCGCCACGTCGCCGAGGCGCAGCACCGACCCGTCCGGGTTGGTGCGCAACACGATGTTGCGGAACTGCTCCGCCGAGGTCAGGCGCCCTTGCGTCTGGATGCTGAGCTGAAGCTGCTGCTCGTCCGAGATCGGCCGGGCACCGATCCGCCCGACCGGCGCCTGAACGTTCTGGGCCTGGATCGCCCCGATGACATCGCCCGTGGTCAGGCTGAGCCCGGTGAGCTGGTCGGTGCGCACCCAGGCTCGCATCGCGTAATCCTGCGGGCCCCACAGCGTCGCATCGCCGACGCCGGGCGTGCTCTTGATGCGGTCGAGCAGGTTGATCGTGACGTAGTTGGAGATGAACAGCGGGTCTTGGGTCGATTTTGGCGAGTAGACCGCCAGGACGCCGAGAAGGGCCGAGGATTTTTTCTTGACGGTGACGCCCTGCTTGCGAACGTCCTCGGGCAGCTTGGCGAGGGCGATCTGGACGCGGTTGTTGACGTTGACCGCATTGATGTCGGGATCGGTGCCGAGCTCGAACGAGCCGGTGAGCGTGTAGCTGCCGTCGTTGCCGCTGACGCTCTTCATGTAGATCATCTTGTCGACGCCGACGACCTGGGACTCGATCGGCTGCGCGACCGTCGATTCCACCACGTCGGCGGATGCGCCCGGATAGGTCGTGGTCACCGAGACCTGCGGCGGCACGATGTCGGGGTACTGCGCCACCGGGATCGTCAGGAGCGCCAGCGCGCCCGCGATCGAGATCACGATGGCGATCACTACCGCAAGGCGCGGCCGGTCGACGAAGATGGCGGAGAACATGGACGTCAGATCCTGCTGGCCGTCTCGCTGGCCGGGGTCGCCTGAACGAGGATCCCGGGCCGCACCCGCTGCAGCCCGTCGACGACGACGACCTCGCCGCCCGAGAGGCCCTCCGCGATGACCGCGTCCGTTCCGCTGCCGCCAGGTTCCGGTTTGACGCGCCGTATCTTGGCCCGGCTTTCCTCGACGACGAACACGTAGACGCCGCCCTGGTCGGCGATGAGGGCGGATTGCGGCACGACGACCTTCTGCTCCGGCTGCCCGGCCTGAAGGTTGACGCGCACGAGTTGCCCGTCGCGAAGCGCACCGGCCGGGTTCGGCATCGTGGCGCGCACGACGACCGTGTCGGTCGCGCGGTCGACGCTGATGTTGACGAAGTCGACCCGGCCGACCTGACCGTATTCCGAGCCGTCCTGAAAACGGATCCTGACTCCGATCTTGCTCCGGTCTGGGCGCGCCCCGCCCTGCTGGTAGCGCAGGAACTCGCGCTGACTCACCGGGAAGGTGACGTAGATCGGGTCTTGGCTGACGATCGTGGTGAGGGCGCCGCTGTCGGGCCCAACCACGTTGCCCTTGGTGACGCTGGTGCGGCCGATCTGGCCGGAAATGGGCGCGAAGATCTGCGTGTAGCCGAGATTGATCCGCGCCGTCTGGAGGCTCGCCTCGTCACCCATGACGGCGCCCTTCGCCTGGTCCCGCGCGGCGCGGGCCTGGTCTCGGGCTACAACGGTCCCGGAGCTTTTATCGAGTAGGTCTTGCGCCCGCTGCAACTGGATGGCTGCCAGGAGTTCGGCGGCCCTGGTGCGCTCGAGCGCGCCCTCGGCCTGCTTGACCGCGGCCTCGAACAGGTCCGGCTCGATCCGGTAGAGCGGCGCCCCCTCCTTGATCGGCTCTCCCTCCTTGAATTGGACGGCATCCAGAAAGCCGACAACGCGCGCGCGCACCTCGACACGACCGACCGCCTCGACGCGGCCGACGAAGTCGAGTGCCTGATCGATGGCCTTGCGTTGGGCGAAGGCCGTCCCGACGGGGACTGCAGCGGGCGCGGCCGGCTGCGCCTGCAAGCCAGTCCCAGCGACGAGGAGCAGGGCACACACCCGAGGGAGAAGGCGGAACATGGTCATCCCTCTCGTCGCCACCGTCACCCGATCAGGGCAGCTTCAGCCTCTTCTCGCAGAGTACGAGCACTCCGGCTTGATCAAACGGGACTGAACCGCTCCGGATTCCCTGAAGGCTCCAACTTTTGAGGGGATGGCGCCCGGACGGCGACCAGCATGAAGTTGGCGCCGCGACGTGCGCTATCTTTCGAGATGGCCCACGCCTGCGCTGCGGCGGCCAGCGGCACGGCGTGGAAGAGGTCGGAAGGCGGGGCTGGGTCGTCTCGACCGCGAGGGACGGCGCAGAGAGCCTGTGCAGCCCGCTCAGCGGCCTCTAGGGCCGCGAGACAGACTGCGCGATCGTT
>NZ_SRHQ01000039.1:0-27981 GCF_004683995.1 Methylorubrum sp. Q1
AACGCGTGCGCGGGGAGCGTCGTCCCCCGCGTCGCGACGAGGACGGCGAGACGCCGGTCGGCCTCGGCTCGCACGTCCCGGCCTTCCTGCTGAAGCCGACCGGGTTCGGGAAGAGCAAGTAGCTCCCCCTACCAGATCCCGCTGATCCCATCGCGCTCAAGCATCGTCCCGGACACCTGATCCGGGACGATGCTTGAGGCGCTCGGTTTCGCGTCATCCTTTTCTCCGAAAGCCGGCAACCACCTTTCAGGACGATGCTCTGGCGCGATGGGTGCCCTCCTCAAGCGCCGCGCGGGTGGGGCGATACGGGTCTCTGCCTTGATCAGGACGCCCGCTGCGCCGCCGTGCCCAGAACGGAGACGATCGGTGACCGGGAATTTTGCGAGGCACGCTTAGCCGGAGCGGCGCAGGGTCAGCGCTCGGGCACTTTGTGAGACGCTCTTAACGTCCTGGCGAGATTCTGAGGCGACACTTCGGCGGAGCGGACGATATGGGCGGCGTGCCCCGTCCGCAGGAGCCTACGTCACCGGATGAGCCCCGATCCCGATCGTGATCTCAGTTTCGTGCTCGCGCAGCGCAGCTTCGAGTTGATGCGCGACTACTGTGCCTGCGCGACGCCGCGGGCCTACGCCGTGTGGTATCTCTACGTCTCCGGCACGCAGCCGCTGATGAACGATGCGGTCAAACGGCTCACGACGCAGAACGGGACGCTGACCAGCGCCGACATCGAGGGGCTCCACGACACCTACATCGACGGCCGCCGCATGGCCGTGGAAGTGGACCGGATGAATTCGAGCCTCATCGCCGAGGTCGAGGGCATCATGGAGATGATCGAGGTCTCGATCCGCTCCACCGCCCAGTACGGCGAGTCGCTTCAAGCCCTGTCGCACGACATCTCCAACACGGCCACGAGCCGGGCGCGTCTGCGCGAGGTCGTGACGACGATCATCGCCAACACCCGCGACGTGACCGCCAACAACCGCACACTCGAAGCGCGGATGCGCGAGAGCCGCAGCGAGATCGAGGCCTTGCGCGAGACGCTGGAGGCCGCCCGCCTGGAGAGCCTGACCGACGCCCTGACGGGGTTGGGCAACCGCAAGAATTTCGAGGAGTCGCTCCGCAAAACCGTCGATGTCCCGTCCGCCTCGGCGCGGCAGGGCAAGCCGACGAGCCTGATCGTGATCGACATCGATTCGTTCAAGCGCTTCAACGACCTCTACGGCCACCTGACCGGGGATCAGGTGCTCCGCCTCGTCGCCATCGTGATGCGCGAGCATATCGGCCAGAAAAGCGCGACCCTCGCCCGGTTCGGCGGCGAGGAGTTCGGCATCGTCCTACCGGAAACCGACCGGGTCGAGGCGCGGGCCATCGCCGAGCGCGTGCGCACCGGCGTCACGGGCCGCGAACTGGTGAAGCGCTCCACCGGCGAATCGCTCGGCAAGGTCACGGTCTCGCTCGGCGTCGCGACCCAGCGCGAGGACGACAATGCGGTGTCCCTGCTGGAACGGGCCGATGCCTGCCTGTTCGCCGCCAAGCGCGCCGGCCGCAACCGCACCCTCGACGAGACCGAAGTCGAGAACCTGCGCGACGTCGCCTGAGACGGACGAACGCCTCGTCCCGAAAGGCGGCCCCGGCCTCCCGGACGATGCAGAGAGCCATCGGCTCAAGCCTCGTCCGGCCTGTGAGACGCGCCGGCGCCGATCAGGCGGGCGCGCCGGCCGCGAGCCGCTCGGGATTGACCGGCGTAATCGCCACGGATTCGCCGCAGCCGCAGGCCGAAGTCTGGTTCGGGTTGTTGAACACGAACTGGGACGACAGCTTGGTCGTCTGGAAATCCATCTCGGTGCCGAGCAGGAACAGCACCGCCTTGGGATCGATGAACACGGTCACGCCCCGGTCCTCGATCACATCCTCGCCGGCTTTCCGGTCCTCGGCATATTCCATCGTATAGGACATGCCGGCGCAGCCGCCGTTCTTCACGCCGACGCGCAAGCCGGCGATCGGCGTCTCCGCATCGGCCATGATCGCCTTGAGCCGGTCCGCTGCGCGGTCGGTCAGCGTGATCACCTTGAAACTGGACATCGTGGTCTCTCTCCTGCGGCCGGGTTCAAGGCCCGGGCGGGTGAGGGGTTTTCGTACATTGACGAAGATAAGCACTCCCCCGTCGCCGGTCCACCGCAAGACCCGGCCCACCGGACGATTGCAGCCGTGCTATGCTGAATCGGTGACGGAGGGTGCGATGGCCGATCCTGCACGGCGCCTGATGATGCCGGAAGAGTTCTTCGCTTGGCAGACCGCCCAGGACGGGCTCTACGAACTCGTCGACGGCGTGCCGGTGCCGCACGTCAAGATGATGACCGGCGCGAGTGCCCAACACGACCGCGCTACCGTGAACATCATCGCCACGCTTCACGCCCCGTTGCGCGGCTCCGGCTGCCGACCAACCACCTAGCGCGCCGCACCGGCATCGCGACGATCCGGCGGCCCGACGTGACGGTGGAGTGCGGAGACCTCGTCCGCGACACCTACGAGAACCGCGCCCCGCGCCTCGTGGTGGAGGTCCTGTCGCCCTCCACCACAAACATCGACCGTTTTCGCAAGCTCGACGAGTACCGGCGCCACCCGAGCCTCGCCTACATCCTTCTGGTCGAGACGCGCTTTCCGAGCGCGGTGCTCTACCGCCGGGAGGAGGAGGGCTGGACCGAGGAGAGCTTCGAGACGCTCGACGCCGTGATCGACCTGCCCGCCCTCGGAGCGCGGCTCGCGCTCACCGACATTTACGAGGACGTGTCCTTCGAGCCGGGCCGGCCGGTCCGCTAGAGCATCATCCCGAAAGGTGGTTGCCAGCTTTCGGGATGATGCAAGAACAAAAGGTTAGAGCATCGTCCTGGATCCGATATCCAGGACGATGCTCTACGGCGCCGCTACCACATGTCCAGCGCGACGCGGGCCTCGTCGGACATCCGGCTCTGGTCCCACGGCGGGTCGAACACCATCGTGACGGAGCAGGATTGCACGCCCTGAACCGCCGAGACCGCGTTCTCGACCCAGCCCGGCATCTCGCCGGCCACCGGGCAGCCGGGGGCGGTCAGCGTCATGTCGATCAGCACGCGCCGGTCGTCCTCGATCTGCACCCGGTAGATCAGGCCGAGCTCGTAGATATCGGCGGGGATCTCCGGGTCGTAGACGCTCTTGAGCGCCACGACGATGTCGTCGGTCAGGCGATCGATTTCCTCGGCCGGGATCGCGGAGGCGGCCGCGAGGGCGGGGGTGTTGGTGCCGCCGGTGATGGTGGCGTCGGTGCTCATCGGGTCTCTCCCTCGGCCGCCGCGCGCGACGGCCGAAATTCCCAAAAGAATCAGGCGAACAGCATCTCGGCCTTGGCCAGAGCCGCGGCCAGGACATCGATTTCCTGCGTCGTATTATACAGACCGAACGAGGCGCGACAGGTCGAGGTGACCCCGAAGCGCGTCAGCAGCGGCATCGCGCAGTGGGTGCCGGCCCGCACCGCCACGCCCTGGTGGTCGATCACGGTGGCGATGTCGTGGGCGTGCGCGCCCTTCACCTCGAAGGCGATGACGCCGCCCTTGTCGCGGGAATTGCCGATCTGGCGGATCGAATTCATCGCGCCGAGCCGCTCCTGGGCGTAGGCGGTCAGCATCGCCTCGTGCGCGGCGATCTTGTCGCGGCCGAGCTTCATCATGAATTCCAGCGCCGCGCCGAGTCCGACCGCCTCGATGATCGCCGGCGTGCCCGCCTCGAAGCGGTGGGGCGGATCGTTGTAGGTGATCGCGTCCTGGCTCACCGTGCGGATCATCTCGCCGCCGCCCTGGTAGGGCGGGAGCCGGTCGAGCCACTCCTTCTTGCCGTAGAGCACGCCGATGCCGGTCGGCCCGTAGACCTTGTGGCCGGTGAAGACGAAGAAGTCGCAATCGAGCGCCCGCACATCGACCGGGCGGTGCACCGCGCTCTGCGCCCCGTCGAGCAGCACCGGCACGCCGTGGGCGTGGGCGATGCGCACGATCTCTTCGGCGGGCGTCACCGTGCCGAGCACGTTCGACATGTGGGTGATCGCCACCATCTTGGTGCGCGGCGTGAAGAGCTTCTCGTATTCCTCGACCAGGAAGTTGCCGTCGTCATCGACCGGCGCCCACTTGATGACGGCGCCGCGCCGCTCGCGCAGGAAATGCCAGGGCACGATGTTGGAGTGGTGCTCCATGATCGAGAGGATGATCTCGTCCCCCTCCCCGATCAGCCCGGCCCAGCCCATGGAGGAGGCCACGAGGTTGTAGGCCTCGGTCGCGTTGCGGGTGAAGATGATCTCGTCGGTCGAGGCCGCGTTGAGGAACTGGCGCGTGGTCTCGCGCGCGCCCTCGAACCCCTCGGTCGCGGCATTGGCCATGTAGTGCAGGCCACGGTGCACGTTGGCGTAGCCGGTCTCCATGCAGGAGACCATCGCGTCGATCACGGCCCGCGGCTTCTGCGTCGAGGCGGCGTTGTCGAGATAGACCAGCGGTTTGCCGTAGACCTTTTCCGACAGGATCGGGAATTCCTTCCGGATCGCTTCGACGTCGTAGGACGAGTCCTGGGCAGTGGTACGGACGGGTGCGTTCATCGTCTCGACCTCGAAGCGGCGCGGCCCGTCATGGAGCCGTCTTTCCCTTCACTCCCCTCATCCCGAGGTGCCGGAGCGAAGCGGAGGCCTCGAAGGAGACCTCCTGATTTCGTCGGTATCCCCTGAGCCCTCCTTCGGGGCCCGCTGACGCGGCCCCCTCGGAATGAGACGCAGGGTGGGGGTGCCCGACCTGGGCAGGGACCCGCGGATCCCCGGCAGGCCGGCGATCCGCGGGTCGGGTTGTGGGCGGTGCCCTACCCTCTCGACGCCAGCCACGCCTCGATCCCGCCGATCAGCACCGCGCGGGCGCCCTCATGCGTGACCGTCTCGACCGCCTCGCCGACGAAGGCCTGGACCAGCAGGCTCTCGGCGGTGGCGCGCGGCAGGCCGCGGGCCATGAGGTAGAACAGGAGATCCTCGTCCGGCGCGCCGCAGGTGGCGCCGTGGCCGCAGGCGACGTCGTCGGCGAAGATTTCCAGCTCCGGCTTGTTCATCATCTGACCGTCGTCGGTCAGGAGCAGGCAGTCGGACTTCATCTTGCCGTCGGTCTGCTGCGCGACCTGGCGGACGATGATCTTGCCCTGGAACACGCCGGTGGAATCGCCGTCGATCACCGTCTTGAACATCTCGCGGCCGACGCCCCCGGTCGCCGCATGGTCGGCGAGCAGGGTCGAATCCGCGAGCTGGCCGTGGCCGAGCAGCGTCGCGCCGTTGACCACGGCGTTGGCGTCCTCGCCCGCGATGTGCAGGTAGATCTGGTGACGCGAGAGCTTGGCGCCGGTGACGAGGTTGACGGTCTCGAGCTGCGCCCGCGCGTCGAGGCGCACCGAGAGCGTCGAGAGGGCGACGGCCGCATCCCCTTCCCGGTTGAGCCGGGTGTGGCGGAAGGCGGCCTCGGCGCCGATATGCACGTCGAGCGCGTCGTTGGGCTGGTAGGCCAGCCCGGCCGGTCCCTCGTGGCTCTCCAGCAGGAAGAACTCCGCCTCGGCGCCGACATCGACCAGAACGCGGGTCGCGGTCGAGAAGGCGGCCTCCCCCGTGCCGACGAAGCGCAGGTGGATCGGCGTCTGCGGCTTGGCGCCGGGCGCGACCGAGATCAGCGCGCCATCCGCCAGGAAGGCGGTGTTGAGCTGATAGATCGGGTTCTCGCGCACCTGCTCGACGGGGGCGAGGAGCTTCAGGCGGGCGTCGCCCTTGCCCATCGCCTCGTTGAGGGGCGTGACCGTCACGCCCTCGGGCACCCGGTCGAGATCCGACAGGGACGCGACGAGATGACCGTTGACGAAGGTGAGGCGGACGGCCTCGACCTCGTTGAAGCCCGTGGTTCCGGCGACGGCGGCCTGGGCCGCCTGCTCGCTCGGCGCCTCGGCGGGCGGGGCCGCTTCCGTGATGGCGGCACGCAGGTCGGTATACTTGAACGCCTCGACCCGGCGGCTCGGCAGGCCGGTCGCCTCAAAGAAGCGGAACGCCTCCTCGCGGCTGATCGCCTGCTCGCTGGCGAAGCCTTTGCGCGCGGACTCGAACAGCTTGGAGAGGCCGGCCTCGGCGGGGGAGCGGAGATTGGTGACGTCGGCCATCACGCAGCCTCGCTCGTGCGGTACTCGGCGTAGCCGGAGGCTTCGAGTTCGAGCGCCAGCTCCTTGCCGCCGGTCTTCACGATCTGGCCCTTCGACATGACGTGCACGGTATCGGGCACGATGTGGTTGAGCAGCCGCTGGTAGTGGGTGATGACGAGGAACGAGCGGCCTTGCGCCCGCAGCGCGTTCACGCCCTCGGAGACGATGCGCAGCGCATCGATGTCGAGGCCGGAATCGGTCTCGTCGAGCACGCAGAACTTCGGCTCGAGCAGCGCCATCTGGAGGATCTCCATGCGCTTCTTCTCGCCGCCGGAGAAGCCGACATTGAGGGCCCGCTTGAGCATCTCCTTGTTGATCTCGAGCTTGTCGGCGGCGGCGTTCACCTTGCGGATGAAGTCGGGCGTCGAGAGCTCGCCCTCGCCGCGGGCCTTGCGCTGCGCGTTGAGGCAGGCCTTGAGGAAGGTCATCGTGCCGACCCCTGGGATCTCCAGCGGGTACTGGAAGGCGAGGAAGATGCCGGCGGCGGCGCGCTCGTCGGCCGCCATCTCCAGCACGTTCTGCCCGTCGAGCAGGATCTCGCCGTCGAGAACCTCGTAGTCCTCCTTGCCGGCGATGACGTAGGAGAGCGTCGACTTGCCCGAGCCGTTCGGGCCCATGATCGCGGCGACCTCGCCGTCATTCACGGTCAGGTTCAAGCCGTTGAGGATGCGGTTGTCCTCGATCTGCACGACGAGGTTTTTGATCTCAAGCATCGTTCGATAGTCCTAATTCAATTCCGATGACCTTCCCTTCCCCCTCTGCGGGGAAGGGGGCCCTCGCGTCAGCGAGGGTCGGGAGAGGGGAGCGCCGGCTCCGGAGAGGTCGCTTTACCGGGCGCCACATCCTGCCGCGTCGCGCTGCCCTTCCCCGCCTGCTTCGCAGGCACCCTCCCCCCTCAGGGGGGAGGGACATTCGTTCTGTCCGTATCGAAGGCCGTCAGCCCACCGAGCCTTCGAGGCTGATCGAGATCAGCTTCTGGGCCTCCACCGCGAACTCCATCGGCAACTGCTGCAGCACGTCGCGGACGAAGCCGTTGACGATCAGCGCGGTCGCCTCCTCCTCGGAGAGGCCGCGCTGCAGGCAGTAGAACTTCTGGTCCTCGGAGATCTTCGAGGTGGTGGCCTCGTGCTCGAAGACGGCCGACGCGTTCTTCGACTCGATGTAGGGCACGGTGTGCGCCCCGCACTGGTCGCCGATCAGCAGGCTGTCGCAGTTGGTGAAGTTGCGCGCGCCCTTGGCCTTCTTGTGGGCCGAAACGAGCCCCCGGTAGGTGTTCTGCGAACGGCCCGCCGAGATGCCCTTCGAGATGATCCGACTGGTCGTGTTCTTGCCGAGATGGATCATCTTGGTGCCGGAATCGACCTGCTGCATGCCGTTCGACACCGCGATCGAGTAGAACTCGCCGCGGGAATCGTCACCGCGCAGAATGCAGGACGGGTACTTCCAAGTGATCGCCGAGCCGGTCTCGACCTGCGTCCACGAGATCTTCGAGCGGGCGCCGCGGCAATCGCCGCGCTTCGTCACGAAGTTGTAGATGCCGCCCCGGCCCTCGTTGTCGCCGGGGTACCAGTTCTGGACGGTCGAGTACTTGATCTCGGCATCGTCCAGCGCCACCAGCTCGACCACGGCGGCGTGGAGCTGGTTGTCGTCGCGCTTCGGGGCGGTGCAGCCCTCGAGATACGAGACGTAGGAACCCTTGTCGGCGATGATGAGGGTCCGCTCGAACTGCCCCGTATCGCGCTCGTTGATGCGGAAATAGGTCGACAGCTCCATCGGGCAGCGCACGCCCGGCGGGATGTAGACGAACGAGCCGTCCGAGAAGACCGCCGAGTTGAGCGTGGCGAAGAAGTTGTCGGTCACGGGCACGACCGAGCCGAGGTACTTCTTCACGAGGTCCGGGTACTCGCGGATGGCCTCGGAGATCGGCATGAAGATCACGCCGGCCTTCTCGAGCTCCTTCCGGAAGGTGGTCGCCACCGAGACGGAATCGAACACGGCATCGACCGCGACGCGACGCTCGGGCGCGATGCCTTCCAGCACCTCGACCTCGCGCAGCGGGATACCGAGTTTCTCGTAGGTCTTCAGGATCTCAGGATCGATCTCGTCGAGCGATTCCGGGCCCTTACGCTTCGGCGCGGCGTAGTAGTAGATGTTGTTGTAATCGACCCGGTCGTACTCGACCCGCGCCCATTCCGGCTCCTTCATCGTGAGCCAGCGCTTGTAGGCGTCGAGGCGCCATTCGAGCATCCATTCCGGCTCGTTCTTCTTGGCCGAGATGAAGCGAACCACGTCCTCGGAGAGGCCCTTCTCGGACTTCTCCATCTCGATCACGGTCTCGAAACCGTACTTGTACTGGTCGAGGTCGATTGAACGGACCCGATCAATGGTCTCCTGCACTGCAGGCATTCAGCGTCTCCTACCGACTCCGGCGTCAAGGACCGGGGGTTTCCAACGACACGGCGGGTTTGCCGCCGAAAGAATGGCTTGGGCGGGCGGCGCTCAGGCCGCCTGCCCTCGCCGCTGATATAGGGACGACACGACCCGTTCGAACCCCGCCGCGAAGCGTTCGAGGTCTTCCGGGCGCGAATTCCAGCCGAAACTGACGCGCAACGCCCCCGCGGCGAGCGCAGGGCTCACCCCCATCGCCGCGAGCACGGGGGAACGGGCCACTTTGCCCGAGGCGCAGGCCGACCCCGACGACACGGACAGGCCGGCGAGATCGAGGGCGATCAGCGCCGTGGACGCTTCCAGACCCGGCACGGCGAAGCTCAGGGTGTTGGGCAGGCGCGGGGCCCCCTCCCCGAACACGACGAGATCGGGTGCCAGCGCCCGCAGGCGTGCTTGGAGGCCATCACGCAAGCCCGCGAGCCGCACCGCCTCGGCCTCCAGGGTGGATCGGGCGATGTCCGCCGCCTCGCCCATGCCGACGATCCCCGGAAGGTTCTCGGTGCCGCAGCGCAGGCGTGCCTCCTGGCCGCCACCGCGCAGGAAGGCCGCCTCCAGGCCCAGCCCCTCGGCCAGCACCAGCGCGCCGACGCCCTTCGGCGCGGCGAATTTGTGGCCCGACAGGGTCAGGGCGTCGAGGCCGAGGGCAGCGAAGTCGAGCGGGATCTTTCCGACCGCTTGCACCGCGTCGCTGTGGACCAGGGCCCGTCCGTGGGCACGGGCGAGCCGTACGATCTCGGCCAGCGGCTGCACCACCCCGGTCTCGTTGTTGGCCGCATGGACCGAGATCAGCACGGCCTCGTCCCGGCAGGCCTCGAGCCGGCCCGCGAGCACGTCGAGCCGCAGCAGGCCGGCCCGGTCCACCGGCAGCACCTCGACCGCGTCCGGCGCGAATCGGTGGCCCGCGGCGACGCACGGATGCTCGGTCGCCGAGACCATCAGCCGGGTGGGGGCGGGGAGGCCCGCCTTCCGAAGCGCGCCGGAGAGCACGGTGTTGGCCGCTTCCGTGCCGCCGCTGGTGAAGGTGACGCGCTCAAGCGTCGCGCCGAGCAGGGCAGCGAGCCCCGCCCGCGCCGTCTGCAGCGCATGGCGCGCGGCGCGGCCCTCTTGATGGATCGAGGAGGGATTGCCGGGCAAGGTGAGCGCGCGCGCGACCGCAGACGCGACCTCCGGACGCACCGGAGAAGTCGCGTTGTGATCGAGATAGCTGCGCGCGCCCGACGTCATCCTGCCGTTTCGCTCCTTATCGTCCTGCCAGATCCTGATTTTCTTGATTTCGCCCCCCTCCCCCGTGCTAAGCCGCGCGAAACGCGCCGTGTGCTTCGCAGGTCGAGGCCCGACGAACTGTTTAGAATAATTCCAATGACCTAGAATTATTCTAAGAGCGCTTGTAGGTGGCGCGCGCAACGAGTCAAGCCGTGACCGGCTCAGCCTCCCTGCCTTCGCGGGGGCATCAAGGGTGAGGGTCGGATCATCTCGAGGACCACCATGCCCGAAGTTATCTTTTCCGGCCCTGCCGGCCGCCTGGAAGGCCGCTACCAAGCCCCCAAGAAGAAGGGCGCGCCGATCGCGATCGTGCTTCATCCGCACCCCCAGTTCGGGGGCACGATGAACAATCAAATTGTGTACAATCTTTTCTACACCTTCGCCAATCGTGGATTCGCAGCCCTGCGCTTCAATTTCCGCGGGGTTGGACGCAGCCAGGGCGCCTTCGATCACGGTTCGGGTGAACTCTCCGACGCCGCCGCCGCCCTCGACTGGGTGCAGTCGGTCAACCCGGAGGCGAAGTCCTGCTGGATCGCGGGCGTCTCGTTCGGCTCGTGGATCGGGATGCAGCTCCTGATGCGCCGCCCGGAGATCGAGGGCTTCATCTCGATCGCGGCCATGGCCAACCGCTACGACTTCACCTTCCTGGCACCGTGCCCCTCCTCCGGCCTGTTCGTGCACGGCTCGGAAGATCGGGTCGCGCCGGCCCGCGAGGTGATCCCGGTGATCGAGAAGGTGAAGACGCAGAAGGGCGTCATCATCGAGCACCAGATGGTCGAGGGCGCCAACCACTTCTTCGACGGCCGGGTCGACGAGCTGACCCAGACCGTCGATACCTATCTCGACAAGCGCCTCGGGACGAAGACCGAGGCGGCGTGAGGCTGAAGAGCGCAGCGGCCGTCAGCCTTTGACGGTCGCCGTGAAGTCGGACCATTGCTCGACGCGAAAGGCGCGCAGGTCGCGCACCGAGGCCGGGAACCACGGCAGGGCTTTCAGTGCCGTGATGGCTGCGAACAACTTCGCCAGATCCTCGTCGCGGCTGACGTAAAGGCTCCCCTGAACCCAGTTGAATCCTTGCCGGGCGAGCACCGTCCGGATGTCGCTGTAGGCCTGTGCGATGCCCTTCGGATGATGGGTCTGCGTCTCGACGACGACCAGATCGAAGGCGATGGCGAACATCAGCCTTCCGCAGGGTCTTCGAGAAGGTCTGTGAGCGGGTAGTCGAGTTCCTCACCCGTCTCCAAGACGCGAATCCGCATCTGCGGGCGATCCGCCGCCTTCGGCTCCGTCACGCCGACGATTTCATAGACAGGCCCAGCCGAGCCGAAGCGCCGCCATGAGCCGATCAGGCTGCAAGGTTCCTGGAAAGCCGCAGGCTTCGCATCGAGCATGGAAGTGTCCTCGGGAGCCGCACGTCCAACACCGGCAACATCGCATGAAAAGGCCTGCGGCGGCGAGAGGCTCCGGCCTCACGCCGCCCGCGCCACAGCCTCGCCCGCCGCGTGCACCACCGGCACGGCGGGCGCGCCTTCCCATTCCGAGTGGGCCGGGATCGACTCGCCCTTCATCACGATGGTGAGCGGGCGCAGCCGCGCATAGTCGCCGACATGGCTGTCGTAGAGGACGGTGGAGAAGGCGCCCACCGAGACGCCGCGCCCGATCACGACGCGGCCGACCTTCATGATGCGGTCCTCGTAGAGGTGGGTCTGGAGCGCCGCCGACCGGTTGATCGCCGCGTAGTCGCCGATCTCGACGCAGTCGAACTCGGTGATGTCGGTCATCAGCAGGCAGGTGCCCCGGCCGACCTTGACGCCGAAGAGCAGCAGCATCCAGGGCAGGAACGGCGTGCCCATCAGGTGCTCCAGCAGCACCTTGCCGGCCAAGCCCCAATAGGCGACCGCGATGGCCTCGGTGCGCATCGCCCACCACGACCACATCGGCCGCATGCCGGGGCGGTAGCGCCCCATCAGGAGCCATTTGAGACAGATGACGCTGCTCGTCTGGATCAGGGCGATGGCGACGCTCGCGAGCACGAAGGCGAGCGCCAGCCCGCTCCAATCCTCGGCGAGGATGGCCGGGTAGAACACCCAGTCGATCGCGCAGATGGCGAGCGAGATGTAGAGCATCGGCGAGAACGAGGTGGCGAAGGCCTCGAACAGGCCGCGCCGCAGCTTGACCCACACGCTCGGCGCGAAGGTCTGGGCGCTGGAGCCGAGATCGACCTTCTGCCGCACCGGCAGGCGGATCGGCGGCGAGCCGAACCACGTCTCGCCCGGCCCCATCTTGTCGTTGGCCGGCGGCTTCGACTTGATGCCGATCAGGACGTCGTCGGGGATGTTCGCGCCCGGCGGCAGCACGCCGTCATTGCCGACGAAGACGCGGGCGCCGGTCTCGACGGGATGGAGATGCATCCAGCCGCGGCGGATCTCCTCCTCGCCGACCACCACCTCGTCGGCGATGAAGTTGTTGGCGCCGACCGCGACGAGGTCGTGGCGCGAGCCGAGATTGGTCGAGATCTCGGCGCCCCTTCCCATCCGCGCGCCCATCAGCCGGTACCACGCCCGCATGTAGACGGTGGCGAACAGCGAGGAGAGCGTCTCCAGCGTCACCTCGGAGGCGAGCGCGACGAGCCACTTGCGCAGGTAGAAGCCCGACCAGATCGAGAAGGTGCCGGATGTCACCCGCGGCAGCACCGCCCAGCGGATGGCGGCGATGAGCAGCACCGTGCCCGCCGTCATCAGCATGGCGGTGGGCCAGGTCAGCAGCGGCAGGTAGACGTGGTAATCGACGTCGGTGAGTTCCGAGAGGTTATCGGAGATCTGATCGAAGATGTAGAAGGCCGGGAAGATCGGCAGCAGGCCGACCGCCGGGACCGCCGCGAGCAGGAAGGCGTAGACCGCGCCGAAGGCCGCCCGGCGGGCGGGCGAGGCGGTGGCCGGCTCGGGCAGCGCGGAGAAATCGACGGTGCCGACCCGGCGGCCCGGCGAGCCGTCCCAGGCCTCGGCCGGGCCGACCTCGGTGCCCGCGGGCACGGTGGTCAGATCCGCGATCTCGGCATGGTCCCCGATCACCGTGCCGGGGCCGATGACGCAGGAGGTGCCGATGGCGACATCCTCGCCGATCTCGACGGAGCCGATGACGAGTTCGTTGCCGACGACCTCCGCGTTGGCGATCACGAGCCGCCCGCCGAGCGAGGAACCACGGCCGATGGTGAGCAGATCGGCCGCGCCGACATCAAGGTCGGAGACCAGCACGTCGTCGCCGATCTTCGCGCCGAGCAGGCGCAGATAGGTGACGATGACGGGCGAGCCCTGGAGCCACTTGATGTGCACCAGCGGCGTCAGGCGCTGCGCCAGCCACCAGCGGTAATAATAGACGCCCCAGAGGGGATAGCGGCCGGGCTTCGTCCGCCCGAGGATCAGCCACTTGGCGGCGATCGCGATCGTCGCGGTCACCGCGTTGATGCCGATATAGACCAGCAGGAGGACGCCGAGTTCGCCCCAGAAGCCGAGCCCGCCGCCGGTGAGCAGCAGGTAGGTGACGAAGATGCCGAGCCATTGCGCGGTGGCCAGCGCGATGACGAAGGGGAGCACCACGCCCTGCGCCACGCCGCAGAGCGCCCGGCGCAGCAGCGGCGGCGGGGTAAAGCTCAGGTCGCGGATCGCGGTCTGCGCCCCCGCGCCGCCGGTGCGCTCGATCAGACTCGCGGCCATCACCCGCAGGGTGCGGCCGTTATAGACGTCCTGAAGGGTGATGCCGGCGAGCGCCGGCGTCTCGCGCACCGCGCCGACGAAGCGGGCAGCGAGCAGCGAGTGGCCGCCGAGTTCGGAGAAGAAGTCGGCCTCGAGCCCGATCGGCCCGTCGCCGAACACCTTCTTGGCGGCGGCCAGAAGCGCGGCTTCGGTCTCGTTGTCGGGGGCCTCCTGCTCGCCGTCGGCCACTGCCACGGTCAGCGGCGCGATCCGCAGCGCCTTGCGATCGACCTTGCCGGAGGTGAGCCGCGGCAGGGTCTCGACCTCCTCGAAATGGCCGGGCACCATGTAGGGCGGCATCTGCGCCGCGAGATTCTTTCGGAGCGCCGCGCGGTCGAGGTCGGCATTCCGCTCGGGCACGAGGAAGGCGACGAGGCGGTCGACCTCGTCGTCGCGCCGCAGGACCACCGCCGCCTGGTTGATCCCGCCCTGCGCCCGGATGCGCGCCTCGATCTCGCCGAGCTCCACGCGAAAACCGCGGATCTTGACCTGATCATCGATGCGGCCGTGGAAGACGATGTCGCCCTCCGGCGTCATCGAGACGGCATCGCCCGAGCGGTAGAGCACCGGGTCGGTCCCGTCGGACGGGTAGGGGTTGGCAACGAACTTTTCCGCCGTCAGCTCCGGGCGCTTGAGGTAGCCCGCCGCGACGCCGGGGCCGCCGATCAACAATTCGCCCTGCTCGCCGGGGCCGAGCAGGTTCAGCGCCTCGTCGGCGACGTAGACGGAGTAGTTCGGGATCGGGCCGCCGATGGTGACGGGCCGACCCGGCCGCATCTCGGCGGCGGTCGCCACCACGGTGGCCTCGGTCGGCCCATAGGTGTTGAACAGGCGCCGCTCACCGGTCGCCCAGCGCGCCACCAGCGGCTCGGGCAGGGCCTCGCCGCCGAGCAGCACGAGGCGGACGGTGGGCAGGTCACCGGGGATCATGGCCAGCAGGGTCGGCACCGTGTCGAGCACGGTGATCCGGGCCTCGGCGATGATCGCGGGCAGGGCCTCGACGTCGCCCATCATGGCCGGGCTCGCCACGAACAAGCAGGCGCCGACGAGATAGGGAACCCAGATCTCCTCCATCGAGAGATCGAAGGCGACGGAGGCGCCCTGGAACACGACGTCGTCGGCGGAGAGGCCGTAGACCGCGTTGCCCGAGCGCAGGAAGTGGCAGATGTTGGCGTGGCTGATGACGATGCCCTTGGGCACGCCGGTCGAGCCCGAGGTGTAGATCAGGTAGGCCGGGTGCCCCGGTCCGAGGCCGGCAGCGTCGAGATCGGGCGCGGAGGCTCCCTGCCCCGCCCGCAGAAGCGCTTCGGTGGTGACGGCGGGCGTGCCCTCCGGCGCCTGGGGCCGCAGGGCCTCCGAGACGAGGAGCGCCTTGGCCTCGGCATCGTTCAGGCACACCGCGACCCGGTCGGCGGGCGCCTCGGCGTCGAACGGGAGCCAGGCGGCGCCGGATTTCGTGATGCCGATCTGCGCGATCAGCAGTTCGGTGCCGCGGGCCATCCACAGCCCCACCACATCCCCCGGGCCGATCCCGCGGGCGAAAAGCCCGGCGGCGATGGCGTCGGAGCGGGCATCGACTTGCGAATAGGTCAGGACCGGACGGCGCCCGTCCGTGCCGGGCTCGGCGGCGTCGATCAGGCAGGGTGCGTCGGCCCGCTCCCTCGCGCTCGCCCGGAACAGGTCGGCCAGGGTCTCCCGGCGGATCAGGTCGGGCCGCGCGGGCCCCCGCAGGACGGCGCGGCCGCCGAGGCGCCCGCCCGATCCGTCGTCGTGGCGCCCCGCCTCGGCGAGACCGCCCATCCGATGCTCTGCTGCCGATTCCACGTGCTGCCCATTCCCGGATCGGTCGAACCCCGCGCCGACGCTGGCGGCGCGCGATCCCGCGCCCCATGATCGGCACCCTTGGCGGTTTTGCGACAGGATCGCGCCATACGGATGATTGTGGCCGAGAGACCTGCCCGGATGTCCCGCACGCGTTCCATATACGGGATGGGCGGCCAGGAAACCGGTCTTCCCGAACACCTGGGGCCTGCGACGCCGCCCGGCTCACCCGGTGACGAGGTGCAGGGCCCGATCAGCCGGCGCGATCCGGACCTGCCGGCCCCAGCCGAAGCCCAGAAAGTCCTGCTCGATCCCGTCGGCGAAGATCACGCCGCCCTCGTTCATCCGCGAGGTGACGAGGAGGGGCGCATCGGTGAGCTTGCCGGCCCGCAGCCGCGTCGCGGTGGCGACGCTCGGGAAAGGCTCGCGCACCCAGTAGCCCACCGCCCGCTCGTCGGGCGCGAGCGACAGGCCGAGCCGGGTCGCCTCACTGATCGAGCGGGCCCAGCCGGTGGCCCCGGTGCCGGAGGCGACGATGAGGCCGCTGGACGATTGCTCTTCGGCCTCGCTTCCGGCCTCGATCCGGTAGCGGGCGGATTGGTGGCTGCGGTGGCCCACGAAAATCTCGTTGAGGGCGAACAGGCGCTCAGTCCCGTCGATCACCGCCTGGACCATGGTGCGCCGCTCGATCGCGGCCGCGCCGGCGACGCTCGCCGGCAGCAGCCGGGGGAGCCGCTCGACGGGGTTGCGCGCCAGCACGCCGTCATAGAGGTCCGGCGCCGGGTTGACCCCGATCACCGGCTGCTCGCCGAGATACTTGGCGACGTTGGCGATCAGCCCGTCCTGCCCGACGGCGACGACGACGTCGTCCCCGGCGAACAGGAAGCGGTCGAGGTCGGCCCGCCGCACCAGCGCTTGACGCCACTCGCCGGGCACCGCGGCCCGCGCCTGCGCCAGCACCGCGTGGAAGCGCTCGTGGCGCGCCTCGACCGCGGCGAGCCCCTGGCCGCGGCTCTCCAGGAAGAAGCGGGCCTGTCCCCGCGTGGCGTGCCGGGCGATCAGCAGCTCGTAATCGGTCTCGCGGGTGACGAAGACCGCCCGGGGGGTGAGCGCGGCCATGAGCCCCTCCTTCAGCGGGCCGGGAGGCCGGCCGGCTTGCGCAGCTCGCCGAGCAGGGTGGCGAGCAGGTCCGGGTTGATGGTGACGTGCTCGATCGTGTCGAGCTTGCCCGCCAGCGCCTGGGCGGCGAGGCCGAGCAGGGTGCCCGGCGCCACGTCGCGGTAGATCGCGACGCGCGCCCGCTCGGCCTCGGCCCGCGCCCCCTCGACCATGCGGATGCGTTCGGCCTCGGCGCCGGCCTCGATCCCTTCCGCCTCCGCCCGCGCTTGCGCCCGGTTGCGGGCGTTCTGCGCTTCCTCGGCGATCAGCAGGCTCTCGCGCCGGGCCAGCTCGGTCTTGGTGGCGAGTTCGTTCTCGGCGATCGCCCGCTCCTTCTCCACCGCCAGCGCCCGGCGGGCGAAGGTGGCCTCGTCCGCCTTCTGCTGCAGCGCCTCGTAGGTCGGCGTCTGGAGCGCGCGCTCCAACTCGCTCGACGGGGCGAGGTTGGTGAGCCGCACCGAGACCACCGCGACGCCGATCTCGGCCAGCGACGGGTCGGCGGCGAGCGTCGCCTGCACCTGCCCGCGCAGGGCTTCCGGCCCGGCATCGAGCAGGGCGCGCACCGGCGCGGTTCCGAGGAATTGCAGCACGGTCTGGTTGGCCAGCCCGGCGATACGCGCCTCGATCCGCTCGACCGGCTCGCCCTGGAACCGGCCGGTGCGCAGATCGAGGGAGAAATCGACGCGGGCGGCGAGCCGCTCGGGATCGGCGACGTGCCAGCCGATGCTGCCCTGCACCGCGACCGCCTGGAAATCCTGGCTTCGGCCGCGGACGAACAGCGTCATCTCGCGGTCGTCCATCGGCAGTTCGCTGATACTCGCGGTCTCCGGCCGGAACCAGAAGACGAGGCCGCGCCCGCTCTGGCGCGGGCGGCCGTTGCGGTAGCGGATGACGTAGTGGCTGGCCTCGCTCCGAAGCTGAGAGAGAACGCCGAAACGGCGGATCGTGGCCATGTCAGTCTCCTTGAGCGGGGGTCTGCGAAGGGGTTTGGCGAAGGCGGTACAGTTCGGCGGGGCGGTAGGAGGTGCCCGTCTCGAAGCGGCCGGTGGGGTCGAGCCAGCCGCGATCGAGCATCCGGCGGCGGAAGGCGGGCTTGTTGAGGGGCGTGCCGAGGATCGCCTCGTGCACGTCCTGAAGCTGGCGCAGGGTGAACAGCGCCGGCAGCAGGGCGAAGCCGACCTCCGAATAGTCGAGCTTGCCCCGCAGACGCCGGATCGCCAGCGCGACGATCTCGGCGTGGTCGAAGGCGAGCGGCAAAGCCGCGCCGTCGGAGGCATGGACCGTCACGGATCCCTCCTCCGCGGAGGACGCCGCGACGGTGCCGGGAAGCAGGGTCGGGGCCCGCATCCGCGCCTCGGCGAAGACCGCCTCGGTCAGGAGCGCGAGATAGGCGACCGTGATGATGCGCATGCGCGGATCGCGCTCCACGGCGCCGAAGGTGTAGAGCTGCTCCAGATGCGCCCGCGCCCCGCCCGCCTTCTCGCGCAGGACACGTGCGGCGGCGTCATCCAACGACTCGTCGATCCCGACGAAGCCGCCCGGCAGCGCATGACGCCCCGCATGCGGGTGCCGGTCGCGCTTCAGCAGCAGGAGGGTCGGGCGACCGCCGGAGAGACCCAGCAGCACCAGATCGACGGCCACGGCGGGCCGGGCATAGTCGGCGGGATCGTAGCGGGCCAGGAAGGCGGCTTCGGACTCGGCTTGGCTCATGGGATCACGCTCGACCCTCGTTATACGCAACTTGGATATTAGTTATTTTTGTATTGGATATATGTCAAGGCGGCCGGCGAGCGCGGGCTGCTGTTCCGGCCCTATCGGTCGCTGACGGCGGGCAATCGGCGGCGCGCACCAGCACGCCTGGAACATCGTGACGCGCTGCAACCAAGCGGCGGCTCGGACCGTTCAGAGGGTCCGCAACAAGCCCGAGCGCCCCAGGCGCCGCCAACGCAAGAAACGGAAACCTCGCCACATGAAGACGAACGTCCTGCGCCTTACCGCCGCCACCGGCCTGCTAGCCCTGATGACCGGCCTCGCCGCAGCCCAGAACCCCGACCTGACCAAGACCCCGGAGAACACCGGCCGCGCCCCGAGCGCCACGGAGGCGACCAAGTCCAACAGCGACCTCAAGGAGTGGCAGGTCGCCAAGTCGGCCAAGATCGGCCTCGCGCAGGCCATCGCCACCGCCGAGGGCAAGGCCGAAGGCGAGGAGAAGGGCGGCAAGGCGATCGACGCCGACTTCGAGAAGGCCGACAGCAAGAACCCGGCGCGCTACGCGATCAAGGTCGTGTACCCGAGCGGCAAGCTCGTCGAACACGGCGTCAACGCGGACACGGGCGATCTCTACAAGAGCGAGAACCAGCCGATCGAGCGCTACTTCACCCGGCTGAAGGCGAGCGACTTCCAGAACGCCAAGGTCTCGCTGAAGGACGCGATCGCGCTGGCCGAGCAGAAGCACCCCGGCAGCAAGGCCTACGAGGCCGAGGTCGAGCGCGAGGGCAATGCGGTCGAGTACGAGATCAAGCTGGCGCTCACCGATCGCGAGCAGGAGGTCAAGGTCGGCCCGGACGGCACGGTGAAGAACGACTGATCCCGCTCAAGAGTGCCTCGCAAAACTCCCGATCCCTGACCGCTCTCCCTCTGACGAGGACGGCGCAGGGGGCGTTGTGTGAGAGACACCAAAAGCCGCCCTCCTCAGGAGCGGCGGTCGAGCGGAGTTCGCAAAAGCCCGGCCGGGAACCGCACGGAACCCGGCCGGCCCTTCTCCGAGACACCGCTTCGGGAGGGGCGGCGCACGGGATGGCCGCTCCGGTGGAGCGTCCCGATCGTCGTGACCGCCGGCATCCGGGAACGGGTGCCGGTGAACGCTCTTCAAGGCGGGGCGCGGAGGCGGCGCCGTCGCGCTTCAGCCGCGCATGACCGGCCAAGCCGGCCCCTTCGGCGCAGGGCTGGCGTCTCGTTTTTGGCATCGTCCCGAATCCGGCAACCACCTTTCGGGACGGCGCCCTCCGCTCCGGCTAGAGCCGTATCTGACCTGACTGCATCAGGCCGGCGTCTCCCGGTCTTTGTTTGAACGCGCATTCTTTCACTGAACCGGCGTCCACTTCGTCGGAAAGCGCTCTAACGGGCCTCGTGGCCCTTGCCGCTGGCGCCGGGCGAGGAACCGGAGCCGGCATCGTTGGCGCCCGTGCTGTTGGCTGTGCCGGAGCGGCTCTTGTCGCCCGAAGTCGGACCACTTCCGGCCGCCCCGGGGGACGACCCCGAACCGGCATCGTTGGCGCCCGTGCTGTCGGCCGTGCCGGAGCGGCTGGTGCCGGACGCCCCCGAGCCTTCGGCGGCGAAGGCAGCAGGCGCGAGAAGGAGGGTGCTCGCGAGGGCGAGGGTCAGAACCTTCATGGCGGATCTCCCTGTTTGTTGATGTGATAGCCCCTGGGAAACCAGCACTCCGGGACGCTGTTCCGCCCTGCCCGCTTCGCCCCCATCGCATCGCAGCGCACCGCTCCATGGCTCGGGATCATGCGCCTCCGAAGCCATCCGAAGCACGCCTGCTCAGACCCCCTCGAAAATCGCGCCCTTGTGATGGATGAGACAGGAACGGCGGCGCAGGAGAAATCTTGAGTGGCGGATCGGCGGCGCTGCGCAGACCGTCGGGGCAAGGCCTCGGAAAGGCCATGTGCGATCCTGCTCAAGCTGGCGCGAACCGCAGCGGTGCCCCGCCGCTCCGAATCTCGTGATCCTCCCCGACAGAAGGAAGCCCGACGCCGATGGGCGCGCTCATCCCGAACCCGAACGCGGCGACCTGGGGCATCGCTGCGCTGGCGACGCTCGGCGTGATCCTGCGCCCGTTCTCCTGGCCGGAAGCGATCTGGGCGGTGCTCGGCGCGGCGCTCCTCGTCCTCCTCGGCCTGATTCCCTGGCAGACCGCCCTGGAGGGCGCGGCCAAGGGCACCGACGTCTACCTCTTCCTCGTCGGGATGATGCTGCTCTCCGAGATCGCCCGCAAGGAAGGCCTGTTCGACTGGCTCGCCGCCCACGCGGTGCGGGCCGCACGGGGCTCGGCGACACGGCTGTTCCTGCTCATCTACGTCGTCGGCACGGTGGTCACGGTCTTCCTCTCGAACGATGCCTGCGCGGTGGTGCTGACGCCCGCCGTCTTCGCCGCGACCAAGGCCGCCGGGGTCAAGCAGCCCCTGCCCTACCTGTTCATCTGCGCCTTCATCGCCAACGCGGCGAGCTTCGTGCTGCCGATCTCGAACCCGGCCAATCTCGTCGTCTTCGCCGAGCACATGCCGCCGCTCGGCCGGTGGCTGGCGACCTTCACCCTGCCCTCCGCCCTCGCCATCGTCGCGACCTATCTCGTCCTGCGCCTGACCCAGAACCGGTCGCTGAAGGATGAGACGGTCGCCACCGAGGTCGAGATTCCGGGCCTCGGGCTCGGCGGCACGATCGCGGCCGGGGGCATCGTCGCCACCGGCGCGGCCCTGATCGGTGCCTCGGCCGCCGGGATCGAGCTCGGCCTGCCGACCTTCATCGCCGGCCTCGCCACCACCCTCGTCGTGCTCGCGATCAATCGGGGCGGGCTGGTCGCGGTCGCTCGGGACGTCTCCTGGGGCGTGCTGCCGCTGGTCGCCGGGCTCTTCGTCCTCGTCGAGTCCCTGGAGAAGACCGGCCTCCTGGCAAAGCTCGCCGACCTCCTGGGCCGCGCCGCGCAGGGCGATCCCGCCGCGACGGCCTGGGCCGGCGGTGCGCTCGTCGCGTTCGGATCGAACCTCGTGAACAACCTGCCGGCGGGTCTCCTGGCGGGTGCCGCGGTGCAGGCCGCCCATGTGCCGGAAACGGTCGCGGGGGCGATCCTGATCGGCATCGATCTCGGGCCGAACCTTTCGGTCACGGGCTCGCTCGCCACGATCCTCTGGCTCACCGCGATCCGCCGCGAGGGCCAAAACGTCTCTGCCTGGGCGTTCCTGAAGCTCGGCGCCCTCGTCATGCCCCCGGCGCTGGCCCTGGCCCTCGCGGCTCTGATTCTTGCCTGATCCTCGCCTGATCCTCGCCTGATCCACTGCCATCCCAGCCTCGTCCCAGCTTCTTGCCAATCCGGAGGCCGACCCGCGTGAGTGCCGCCCTGCTCTATCCCTTCATCATCGTGGCGGGCGCGCTCCAGGCGCTCGGCAACTCCATGAACGCGCAGTTGCGCGGGCACCTCGTCAACCCGTTCCTCGCCGCGGCGGTCTCCTTCCTGCCGATCGTCTTCGTCTTCGCGACGCTGTTCCTCGTGATGCCGACGCCGCTGCCGAGCCTCGACAGCATCGCGACGATGCCGTGGTACGCGCCGCTCGGCGGCGTGGCCGGCGCGGTGGCGGTGTTCGGCGGCCTCGCCTTCGTCGACAAGGTCGGCGCCGGCCCCTTCAACGGCCTGACGCTGACGGCCAACATCCTGACCTCGCTGGCGATGGATTCGCTGGGCCTGTTCGGATTGCAGGGCGGCGGATTTAAGCTGATGCCCTGGCTCGGCGGCCTGCTCATGGCCATCGGCGTGACGTTCATCGCCCGGGTCACGCCCGACAAGGGCGAGGCGGATGGCGAGGCCAAGGATACCGGCCACGGCCTCAACCCGCGGCTGCTCTATCCCTTCATCGTCGTCGCGGGTGCCCTGCAGGCGATCGGCGTGGTCTGGAACGCGCAGCTGCGCGGTGCCCTGGTCAATCCGTGGCTCGCGGCCATGGTCTCGTTCCTGCCGGTGGTGTTCGTCTTCGTGCTGGTCTTCCTGCTGCGGCCGAAGCCGCTGCCGCAGCGGGCCGACATCGAGGGGGTGCGCTGGTGGATGCCGCTGGCCGGCCTCACCGGCGCCGTGGCCGTGTTCGCCGGCCTGCTCTTCGTCGACAAGGTCGGCGCGGGCGCCTTCAACGGCCTCCTGATCACCGCCAACCTGCTGACCTCGGTCGCGCTCGACCATTTCGGCTGGGTCGGCATGAAGCGGGTGCGGGCCGGCGCATCGCGGCTGGGCGGGGCCGCCCTGATGGTGGCCGGCATCGTCCTCATCTCGCTGTTCTGACGGCCGATGCAGCCGCACGCGCCGCCACCCGACGGCCGGAGCGCCTCACGGGCAGAGCCGGGGGCGGCCTGTCGGCGTCAATGCGCGAGGATCTTCGACAGAAACTGCTGAGCGCGCTCGCTGCGGGGCCGGTCGAAGAAGGCGTCCTTCGCCACGTCCTCGACGATCTGCCCGCGATCCATGAACACCACCCGGTCGGCCACCTTGCGGGCGAAGCCCATCTCGTGGGTCACGACCATCATGGTCATGCCGTCGCGGGCCAGTTCCACCATCACGTCGAGCACCTCGCCGACCATCTCGGGATCGAGCGCCGAGGTCGGCTCGTCGAACAGCATCACCACCGGGTCCATGGCGAGCGCCCGGGCGATGGCCACCCGCTGCTGCTGCCCGCCCGAGAGCTGGCCCGGATGTTTTTGTGCGTGATCGGAGAGGCCGACGCGGGCCAGCAGATCGAGACCGCGCCGGGCCGCCTCCGCCTTCGAACGCCCGAGCACCTTGCGCGGGGCGAGCGTCAGATTGTCGATGACGCTGAGATGCGGGAACAGCTCGAAATGCTGGAACACCATGCCGACCCGCGCGCGCAGCCGCGGCAGGTTGGTGGCCTTGTCCCGCACCCGCGTGCCGTCGACGGTGATCTGCCCCTCCTGGAACGGCTCCAGGGCGTTGACGCATTTCAGCAGCGTCGACTTGCCCGAGCCCGAGGGGCCGCACACCACCACCACCTCGCCGCGCGTCACCGCGGTGGAGCAGCCCGACAGGACGCGGACCTCGCCGTACCACTTCGACACTGCCTCGATGGCGATCATCGGCCCGCCCGCGGCGGGCGGCTGCGGCGATGTCAGCGGCGCGGTCATCGGCCCACCCTCATCCTGTTATCCCTCACCGGACGATCGCCGTGCGGGCCTGGAGCCGGCGCACCAGCAGCGAGGCCGCAAAGCAGACGGCGAAGTAGACCAGCGCGGCGAACAGGTACATCTCCACCAGCCGCCCGTCGCGTTGCGCCACCTTGGAGGCGGCGCCGAGGAAATCGGTGAGCGAGAGCACGTAGACGAGCGAGGTGTCCTGAAAGAGCACGATCGTCTGCGTCAGCAGCAGCGGCACCATGTTGCGGAACGCCTGCGGCAGCACCACGAGCCGCATGACTTGCGCGTAGCTCATGCCGAGCGCCCGGGCCGCCGCGCTCTGGCCCTTCGGGATCGACTGGATGCCGGCCCGCACGATCTCGGAGAAGTAGGCCGCCTCGAACAGGGTGAAGGTGACGAGCGCGCTGGCAAACGCCCCGACCCGGATCGGCGTGTCCGCGCCGATCGCCCAGGCGCCGAGATAGGGCACGAGGAAGTAGAACCAGAAGATCACCAGCACGAGCGGCAGGGACCGCATCAGCTCGACATAGAGCTTGGCCGCATGCGTCAGGCCCGGCACGCCCGAGAGCCGCAGCAGCGCCAGCCCGGTGCCGAGCACGAGGCCGCCGCCCGCCGCGAGCGCGGTGAGCGTCAGCGTGAACACCATCCCCTCGCCGAACAGGTAAGGCAGCGAATCGGCGACGACGGAGAGGTCGAAATGCCCGAACATCAGCGCCCTCCCGGCACGGCCACGCGCCGCTCCAGCAGGGTCGCGCCCGCGATCACCACGAGGTTGAGGGCAACGTAGAGCAGGGTCGCCGCGGTGAAGGCCTCGAACACCTGGAACGAGAATTCCTGCATCGAGCGGGCCCGCGCCGTGAGTTCGAGCAGGCCGATGGTGAGCGCGACCGAGGTGTTCTTGAGGTTGTTCAGGAATTCCGAGGCGAGCGGCGGCAGGATGATCCGGTAGGCGTTGGGCAGGAGCACGGCGCGGTAGGTCTGCGCCCAGGTGAGGCCGAGCGCCAAGCCCGCCTGCGCCTGCCCCCGCGGCAGGGCGCGGATGCCCGCCCGCACCTGCTCGGCCACCCGCGCGGCGGTGAAGAAGCCGAGGCACAGAACCGCCGTGTAGAACGGCGCGTCCGGCATCTGCTTGACGGCCGAGCCGAGACGCGCGGGCAGGAGTTCCGGCAGCACGAAGTACCAGAGGAACATCTGCACCAGCAGCGGCACGTTGCGGAACCCCTCGACATAGGCCGCGCCGATGGCGTTGGCGGTCCGCGAGGGCAGCGTGCGCATCACGCCGACCACCGAGCCGAGGGTGAAGGCGATGACCCACGAGCAGAGGGCGGTGACCACCGTCCAGGCCAGCCCGGAGAGCAGCATGTCGGCATAGGTGCCGGCGCCCTCAGGGGACGGCTCCAGGAAGATGCCCCAGTTCCAGGTGTAGTTCATCGGGCGCCCATCATCGCAGGTCGCTCGGCCGCATCCGCGCCGGCATGGTCAGTAGGCCGCCGGATCCGGGCTGTCGCTGGGGTTGGCCAAGGTCTTCCGCATCGCCTCGCTCATCGGGAGCTTCAGGTTGATGCCCCGCGGCGGGATGGCTTGCGTGAACCACTTGTCGTAGAGCGCCGTCCCCTCCGGGCTCTTGTAGAGGGCGGCGGTGGCGGCATCGACCACGGCCTTGAAGGCCGGGTCGTCCTTGCGCAGCATGATGCCGTAGGGCTCGGGGCGCGACTGCGCCTCCGAGGAGATCGCGTAGGCGTCCGGCGTCTTCGATCCGGCGACGAGGGCGGCGAGCAGCACGTCGTCCATCACGAAGGCGTCGGCGCGGCCGGTCTCGACCATCAGGAAGGCCTCGGCGTGGTCCTTGGCGGGCAGGATCCGCATGCCGAGGCCCCGGGCGGTGTTGATCTCGTTGATCTGGCGGATGTTGGTGGTGCCCGAGGTCGAGACCACGGTGCGGCCCTTGAGGTCGTCGGTCTTGTCGAGCCCCTTCTCCCGCTTGGCGACGAAGCGCGTCGCGGTGAGGAAATGGGTGTTGGTGAAGGCCGCCTGCCGCTGCCGGTCGGCGTTGTTGGTGGTCGAGCCGCATTCGAGGTCGATCGTCCCGTTGGCGATCAGCGGGATGCGGGTGGCGGAGGTGACCGGATTGAGCCGCACCTCCAGCGTGTCGAGCTTCAGATGCGCTTTGACCGCGTCGGCGACCTTGAGGCAGATCTCGTAGGCGTAGCCCACCGGCCGCTGGCTGCCGTCGAGATAGGAGAACGGCACTGAGGCGTCGCGGTGGCCGATGGTGAGGGCGCCCGTGTCCTTCACCTTCTTGAGGGTTCCGCTCAACTCCTGCGCGCCGACCGGTGCCGTGGCCGCCGAAATCGCGACGGCGGCGAGGAAAAGCGCATGACTCAGGTGCATACGGCGGACCTTTTTCTGACGACGACCGCCTCGTTGCAGCCGGGACGAACCGCGGGACGGGCCCGCGATTTGAAACGCATAGTGATGCTGAGAGAAGCGCTTGTCATCCGATCCGGACAAGCTCGCTGAGGCAAAGCCCATACCATCGGTGCGAAGCGCCACTCCCCAGGGCCCGCCGGCGGGTGCGTCCGGGGCGGACCATCAGAAGTCGCGCTGGACACGGATGCGGATCTGCGTCGTGTCGTAGTGCTTCTCGGTATAGGCCGGCAGGCCGTTCACGGTGACGGGGCGGGTCGCGTCGGCATCGCGCCCGCCGAGCAGGCCGGTGCCGATATAGGTTCCCTCGATGCCGATATCGAGATCCTTGACCGGCGACCAGATCAGGCTCGCGCCGGCGATGATCTGGTAGTTGTCCCGCAGGATCGGGTTGGATGCGAAGGCCGCGCCGGTCGGCGGCGCGGAGGAGCCGACGAGGTTGTTGACGAGACTGAACGCCTCGCGGGTGCCGCGCCGAAACCCGACCTCGCCATAGCTCCCGAAGACGGCGGAGCGCCATTCGGGCGCCCAGTAATGCAGGAGGGAGGCGGTCGCCGTGAAGCTCTTCGACAGGTCGATCCGGCCGGTCAGCGGGTTGATCACCGCGTCGGCCAGGGCCTGTACGAAGGGGCCGCCCTGCACCGGGGTGAGCTGGCTGCTATAGTTGCCGGTGAAGAACGAGAAGCCGGTATAAATCAGCGCGCCCTCGCCGTAGGCGCCCTGCAGGTAGAGCCCGTCACCCGCGGCGATCCAGGGCAGGTTGAGCTTGAGGCCGCCCTGCACCGCCCAACCGTGATCGGTCTGTGATCCCGATGTGATGCCGCGGGTGGCGAGCAGGGCTGCGGCGGTGCCGGCGCCCACCGGCCCCGTCGCGGAACCCGGCGCGGCGGTCAGGGTGGAGATGCCGGAATTGGCGATGAAGCCGCCGATATTGACGTCCTTGACGGCGGCCGAGAGCTGGACCGAGCCCCAGCCCGCATCGTAGCGCAGCGCCCCGACGAAGTCCGGCATGCGCGAGCGCTGCACCGCGTCGACGAAGACGGCCGTGCTGGCGGTACCGTTGGCATTGGTGCCGAGGATGACGGGGCTCGGCGCGGTGACGAAGACGTTGTTCACGCCGCTCTGTCCGGGGATGGTCCCGGTGGGGGCGGCCGAGGCGGCGTAGAACGGGTTCTTGCGGAGGTTCGGATCCTCCATCGACAGCGTCGCCGACCAGCCCTCCCCCATCTTGGACGTGTAGGCCAGGAGGTTGGTGGAGGGCATGTCCGACCCCGCCGTCGAGCCGATCAGCTCGTAATCGTGGGCGTAGAAGTCGAAGAACGAGGAGGCGCGGCCCGCTGTCAGCCCGGCGAACTGAACGAAGGCCTTGTCGGCCACGACATAGTTCTGGACCCGGCCGAGCGCGTCCTGGCCGGTCGCCGGAAAGGCGTTGCCGATGCGTTGCTGCGTGCCCGACGCCATGGTCACGCCGGTACGGCTCGCGGCCTCCAAGCGCAGGAAAGCGCGCAGTGTCCCGTAGCCGGTCTGCGTGCGCGCATCGACGTTCATGCGCATCAGCCCACGGTACTGCGACAGGTCGCCCGCACTGTTGGTGCGGTTCTGGACCGGGATGTACCCGGCCTCGAAGCGGGCGCGGCCCGAAACGCGCAGGCAGGTGTCGGTACCGGGGATATAGAAGAAGCCTGCACCGCTCGCGCTGCAGACCCGGACGAACTCGATCGGGACCGCCTTCCTGATAGGCAGGTCAGCCGCCCGGGCGGCGTCGACGGCCATCACGGCCGTGACCGCGATCGCGGCTCCCGCCAGACCTGTGGTTGCAACCCACCCCATCCGCCGGACCTCCGCCATCAGCCCCGCCCCCTCACGGCGCCGAGTCGCCCGCCATGCCGCCCCCTGAGGAGACATGACGACGGCCGAGGGCACGACTTGCATAACGTTTGTGCAGACTGCGCAGACACGGCCCATCTTT